>JAJDAE010000342.1 GCA_029262035.1 Candidatus Zhuqueibacterota bacterium | reverse complement strand
CAAAGGCTCGAACAATGACGGCATTTGGAACGAAGAAGGCGCCTCGCTTAGGCTTAGCATCCTCCCACCCTGGTGGAAAACCTGGTGGGCGTATTCATTTTATGCCATGCTTGTTGGCGTGGCGTTCTATGGCATTCGGCGTTTTGAAATCAACCGCCAGCGGCTGGCGATTCATGCAGAAAACCTGGAAGGGGTCGACCGCCTGAAGTCTCGCTTTTTTGCAAACATATCTCACGAATTTCGTACTCCGTTGACGTTGATTCTGGGACCGCTCGAGAAGCTCACTTTGAAGGCCAGTGACCAGAAATCCAGACAGGAATTATGCATGATGCAGCGCAATGCGAAACGATTATTACAACTGATCAATCAACTTTTAGACCTGTCCAAGTTGGAAGCTGGCGGCATGAAACTGCAAGCCCGGCCGGAGAATATCATCCCTCTGCTGCGTGGATTAACATTCTCCTTTAAATCACTGGCAAGCCAGAATGGAATTGATTTGCAGTTCCAATCACAAGCAGAGGAAATCATTGTTTACTTGGAACAGGATAAAGTAGAGAAGATTTTCACTAACTTGATTTCGAATGCCTTCAAGTTTACCGGAAAAAGAGGTTCAATACAAGTGGCTGTTGCAGGTGGCAGCGACAAGGACCTTGTTGAAATTCACATCCGTGATACCGGCTGCGGCATACCCGCTGAACATCTTGACAAGATATTCGACCGCTTCTACCAGGTCGATGACGCCCACACCCGTGAAACCGGCGGCAGCGGCATTGGGTTGGCGCTTACCAAAGAATTGGTGGATTTGCATCATGGCACGATCTCCGTTACCAGCGAGCCGGGCAAAGGCACCACATTTACTATTCATTTACCATTGGGAAATGAACATTTGCACAGGGATGAAATTGCTTGCAATGATGGCAGCGATCAAATAGCGGACCGCCCATACCCGAAGCCCGAAGAACAAATACCAATTACTAGAGTAGAGCAATCAGCGAACCAGCCATCCGCCAGGCCGCGCTCGGAAAAACCGAGGCTTGTTTTAATCGTCGAGGACAACCACGACATGCGCGCTTATATGCGCGGACACCTGGAAACTGACCACAAAATTATCGAGGCAGAAAATGGCGAAGAGGGATTCAAATTGGCAAGAAAATCCGCTCCAGCTCTCATCATCAGTGACGTGATGATGCCGAAAATGGACGGTTTTCAATTCTGTGAAAAAGTAAAAAGCGATGCACGCATCAGTCATATTCCCGTAATCCTGCTGACCGCCAAGGCCTCCGGGGAAAGCAAGATCGAAGGCCTTGAAACCGGCGCAGATGATTACCTCACCAAACCGTTTGACGCCAAAGAACTGCTCACACGGGTAAAAAATCTCATTGAGCAGCGCCATAGATTACAAGAACGCTTTCACCGGGACCTCAGAGTTCAGCCAAAAGAAATTACTGTTACCTCAGTAGATGAAGCACTTCTGCAAAACGTAATTCGCATTGTAGACGAAAACATGACAAACGATGATTTTGACACCGCTACCCTCGCCCGGCAGGCAGGTATAAGCCGTGGTCATCTAAATAAAAAATTGCGTGCACTAACCAACTGTTCGAGCCGGGAGTTTGTCCGAACGTTACGTTTAAAACGCGCTGCTCAGCTTCTGGAACATGGTTACGGCAATGTCACTGAAGTAGCTTATGAAGTCGGCTTTAACAGCCTGGCGCATTTTGCCAAAATCTTTCGGGAGCAATTTGGCGTAGCGCCGAAGGAATACGTTTCCCTATTGAAAACAAAATCGAATCCTCCTTCTGCCTAATCCAAAATCTATATCGGACTAATTTTCCGACCTCATCCTTAAAATATTACACCAGCGTTAATAATACTTACACCAGCGTTAGAAATCTAAACTCCTGTTTGTTACCTTTTCAATACAATAAAAATCTTGAAACTGTTTTGTTTTGAGAGAATAACTTACGAGAAGCACTCTCTTTATTTAAAACGACCTTTCTATAGCTTTCTATAGCTTTTTATATTTTTCCGAACAACCGAATGTTTCGCAGAGGTAACATACTGCCGCAATTGGAAAATAATATGCATTTGTAGAGGGGTGAGCATTTATAGCATTTTTGAATTTCAGTAATAATTAATCAATTTTAAAAAGTTTGTTTCTCTTTCACCTAAGGGAGTATTAGGAGGATTTTGTGATGCTTAATAAAAAAATCACTGTACAGATTTTGGTGGTATTTGTTCCATTTCTATCATTGACTTGCAAGAACTCAACAGAACCTGATCTATTTGAACCCTTTCCCGGCATTCAAATTCTTAACAATAGCAATGTTGAGGAAGGCTCAGGCTCTCCCAATAATTGGTTGTTCTGGCCTTCTTCAAACCAAAGTTACAGCGGCGCAAGAACTCGTGACCAGGCTTTTTCAGCATCTCAATCCCTCCGTATTCACAGTAACCATATAACAACTACGTCAGGTTCATTTTGGGCGCAAACGATTGTCTCTGACATCCCAGTAGGAAAGAGCCTTACATTGAAGGCCTGGATTAAATTAGAAAATGTAGTTGGTAAAGGAATAGCCTTAGCGGTTCGAGGCGACAACACTACCGCCCCAACTGACAGTGCTGAAGTATTTTCCAGCACTGAAGAAAATATAGTCATTTCCGGTACAGAGGACACATGGATTCCTTACACCGTAACCTTGCCGGCAGTACCTGCTGATATAAAGAGCATCGTTGTCTATCTCCTGTTTTTACCGGAAACTTCCGGCACAGTATACTTTGATGACATAACATTACACGCAAAATAAGTATTAAGTAGATGCATTCTTGAAAGCTCAGCATCATTTAGATTAACTTAAGTTGACTCGTTAGGAGGTGATTATGGACACATGAAGGAATATTCATTAGAATTGCCCGCTGAATATAATTGGAGGGCGAACTAAAACATTCACAATATTGAAGGAAATTAAACCATGAAAGTATATTTAGCTTTGGTAATCGCTCTTAGTTTGACCACAAGCACTTTTTCCCAGATACAATTTGAAGCACATACGATCACAACTGAGGCGGATGGTGCCCAATCGGTATACGCTGTAGATTTAGACAATGACGGCGATATAGACGTACTTTCAGCATCGTGGGATGACAAAAGAGTTGCCTGGTATGAGAACGATGGTAACGAAGTTTTTACTGCTCATACTATCACCAACAATGCGGATGGTGCCGCATCTGTCTACGCCATTGATATGGACGGTGACGGCGATATGGATGTGCTTTCCGCATCGTTTAATGATGGCAAAGTCTCCTGGTATGAGAACGACGGTAATGAGAATTTTACCTACAGGTTCATCTCAGCCAGTACGACTGGCTCTCGTTCAGTGTTTGCCGTTGATCTGGACGGTGATAACGATATCGATGTGCTTGCTACTTCCGGTACTAGTATCGCTGGTCAATCCAGAGTTCACTGGTTTGAGAACGACGGCAGTCAGAATTTTACCCGTCGTCTCGTCACAAGCGGTGCAGAGTTTTCTGTTTTAGTGTATGCAGAAGATGTGGATGACGATGGTGATATAGATGTGTTATCCGCCTCCTGGAATGATGATAAAATCGCCTGGTATGAAAACGACGGCAATGAGAATTTTAGCGAGCATATAATCACAACCAGCGCGGATAATGCCCTGTCAGTTTACGCAATTGATGTTGACGGTGACGGTGATATTGATGTACTTTCCGCATCCAGTCTTGATAATAAAATCGCCTGGTATGAGAACGATGGCAATGAGAATTTTACCGACCATCCGATTCCTGGCCACCGGAGTGGCGCAACCTCAGTCTATGCCATTGATGTTGATGGTGACGGTGATGTCGATGTGCTCAGTGCTTCCATGTTCGATCACGGAATCTCCTGGTATGAGAACGATGGCAACCAGAGTTTTAGCCAGCACATCATCACCGCCAGCGGATCCGTAGCCAACAGCGTATTTGCAATAGATATGGATAGCGATGGCGATATAGATGTACTGTCCTCTTCTAATAGTGATGATAAAATTGCCTGGTATGAGAACCTGGGCGCTGTTACTAATGTCAATAATGAGCCGCACACTGTTCCAGTTAGATTCCTTTTAAACGATAATTACCCAAATCCGTTTAATCCAACGACGAATATTCAATTTGTCCTTGCCAAACGCACACATGCAAAACTCGAAATTTATGACATTTTGGGTAGAAAAGTAGCGACTCTTGTGGATGCAACACTCGGGACAGGCAATCATAATGTGGTTTTCGAGGCAAACAATTTAACCTCAGGAATATATTTCTATCGCATTCAGGCGGGCGACTTCGTTCAGACCAAAAAGTTGACACTTTTGAGGTAAGGTTCTCCTTATATAACTTTGCGGAGAGTTTATCTCTCCGCAAAGTTATTCCATCCGGTCAAAAATTAAAAAACTACTTGCTTCTAAAAACTACAGCTATAAATTTAACTTTTTCTTAAAGTTACTAATCTCGAAACCCTCGTCAATGACGATTCACGGTTTCACACCAATTTATAAGTGATATAAACTGAAGGTGAGTAGTTATGCTCAATCAAGCTAAGATATTGCAAGCCATTATTTTTCTATTCTTTTCCATTCTTACTGGTTCAATAACCGGGCAAACAGAACTAACTGAAAAAACCACCTCCATTCAAAAAGAACTAGAAGAAATAAGAGGTGAAAAATTTAAAAAAGATGTGCTTGTTGAAAAACAAAGTCTGGATGATTTTGGCGCCTACATCGATAAAAGCATAGACTTGCAGTTTTCTGAGGCACTATCAAAAAATTTCGGTAAAATTGTGCGAACGCTCGGTTTGTACCGCGGTGAGGAAATTAAAGATTTTAAATCCGTAGCCAAAATGGTGATGCAAAGCCAGGCTGCGGCATATTATGACCCGGATAAAGGCACATTCTATATTGTAATGCAAAATTTACCGGAACAAATGCTGGATGCTGTTTTCGCGCATGAGCTGTACCACGGCTTCCAGGATCAACATTTTAATTTAAACAACTATTTTCTTCGCAAATCGCAAGAAGGCCAACTTAATGACGACCAACTGCTTGCAAGACAGGCTGTCGTCGAAGGCGAGGCAACTTACCTGATGACGCTTTGGACTACCCAAAAAATGCTGGGTATGCTGCCGGATCTCTCCATGTTGAAAATGGCAATGGATATGCAAGCTAATTTAACAACTAAGCAGTTGCTCGAAATGGTCAAAAGTGCGGTAGCTGCAAATCCCACATTTGAAGACATAAAACTCTCGGCAAATTCAATGAACGACATCCCGGGCTTTATGCTGGACAGCATGATTGGCGCCTACATGAAAGGTATGCGCTTTATTTACGAGATACACCAAAACGGCTGGTCGAAAGTAAGTGAGCTTTATAAAAACCCGCCTGTATCAACCGAACAAATCCTGCATCCGGAAAAATGGCTGAGCATGGAAAAGCCGCACCAATTCAAATGGCCTGATTTCGAAAAGCAGGAGCTTTTAAATGATTGGATACTCTTAGAAAAAAACACTCTTGGTGAAATGCAGTGGCGATCTATTTTCTCAGAATTTGACATGGCGAGCATCGGCAATGCAGCGGCCGAAGGCTGGGATGGTGACAGCTACGCGATTTTCGAGAGTTCAGATATGCAGAGAACGCTTCTTTTGGTGACCACAAGTTGGGACTCTGAAAAGGATGCAACAGAATTTAAAAATGCTTATTCAACCCTGTTGGCATCAAAATATGAAAATAACAAAGGCGCATGTAAACGTCTGAATCAAATCGGTACCGATGTCTATATCATTGAATCTTCCAAAGAAGAAAATTGCGACCAACTTCTGAAGTTCATCAAGAAAGTAGAAAAGAGAAAATAATTTATAAGGGAGAGTTAGCGGCGCTTTTGATTATCTGCTTTACCCAACAAGACAGCTGCAATTGCACCCCAGTAATTATTCTTTTGAATGTGGCTCAGGTCGGTCAGAAAAAGTCCATCTGTTTTTTCTAATGCTGTTTTCAATGCAAGCTTAAATTTTTCCCGATCATCTTTAAACTGCTCTACCAAAAGTGCGCCGTAAATCGGCGTGGCGTCATTGATGACATTTTTTGCTAATTCCGCCCCTCCTTCTACGCTCATCCACCATTCTGCATTGTCAGATTCTGCGTCCTCCATGGCGACGCGAGGGTAAAACGAGCCGGTCACCATATAATCAAATGTCTCTGCAATTGATGTTTTATTGTAATCAGACGGCGCCCAATTCTCATCAGGATAGTGACTTTCAGAGGCCCAGTTAACGCCATATTCATAATAGGTGGGATACCAACTCCCCACAAAATTACCAACTTGTAAAGATGGTGCATTTCTCTTGACAGCCTGAACCAGCTTGGCGGCGATGTTCTTTGAACTTTGCGCCCGAAAATTAACCCAATCCAGAAACCTGTCTCCTGGAACAATTTCCCATCTTTCATCTTGAAGCTGCCATTCAAAGACATCTCGCGGCCACCAGTCGATTTTTGAGCCGAGAAACCCTTCGAATGCATTTTTAGTCTCATTCGAAAAATCTGCTTCGATCCCATAAAATCTCAACTTATCGAAAATAAAACCGCCAACAGTGTATTCATCTAAAAATTCATTTATAACGGATATTTCGTAATTCTGAACAGTAGCGTTTAAAGGATTTTCATAGGCGATCGAGCCGAATGCCCACTGCGTGATTGGTATAATTTCAGGCTCCTCTTTTTCCACCACATAAACGTAGGATTGCCAGTCAACATGCTCGTCATACAGAAGCCCCTTCCGCTCAATCATATTTCCCCCGGCAAAAACCGGATAAACTGCATAAAAAATCAAATCACTCTGTATAGCTTGCTCAGAAAATTCCTTAACAATGTCAAAATCCTTGGGGATTGTCTGGCCGTTCCACTCTAAAAGACGTGGTGCAATATCGCTTTCGAAAATCACCTGGCCCGTAGTAGTTTTGATTCCCAAAGCGACTCCCTGAAAACCGGAAGAAGAAGCCTTAGACATGAGACCTGCAATTTGGGAACGGGTGGTAATAGTACGAATGTTTTTCAATGGATCTACCCAAAGAATATTAGTCTTGCGAGTGGACTGAGGTGTCGCATTTTGGAAAGATAAAACCACTAAGAGGAAACAAAGGAAATTACTATTTTTCATCACATCTACTTTAATCAGATAAGAAATTTACTAAAAACAAGACAACTTAAACCTGCTACGCAAATAAGAATAGACAAAAAAACTCTTGATTTATTTACAAGAGCTACACTACCATAAGATAAAAGAATCAATCCCACAAAGACGCTGGCCCTGGAAGTACTGAGCGCCAAAAGCAAACAGAATACACTCCAGATGATCCATTTTTCAGGGGTTGTGAATCCCCTTTTTTCAGATTGTTTTTCTATTTTTTCCATAGTCAAAAAGGATATTGATTAATCCCTCAGTTTAAAATATTCATATATATATCATGATAACAAGTAAAATAAATTCAGCAAGCTGTTTACTTCCAAGAGACTAAATCGCCATTACTTGAATAATTTATTAAGGAAAAGAGTTTACGAAATTAAAATACTTTAAGCAATAGTTTCGGTGAGATGTATTAGAAATTTTTCGGCAAGTTCTGTTGTCAGGTTAAAAACCCTGTCTTCAGTTACCTTGGTTTGCTTGTTGTTGCTAAACCGCTTTACAGAAACTGCGCTATCGCGATTTATAGTTACTTCAAAATAATTAATAATTGAATCAACGGCATTTTTCGAGAGTTTACTTCTGAGCATAATAATTCCGGTCGTTGAGTCCAGCTCGACCGCAGTCAATTCTTCCACCAAATAAGTTACTTTTTCGCACAACTTTGATGCACGCTGTTGCAAATCTTCCGGCTGCAATTGTGGTTGATTTTTTTTATTCTCAATCAGGATGCTGTTAAATAAATATGTAAATCTATCTTTGTCGGCAATATTGATATGGAAGATTTTAGATTGGTATTCTTCTTTGAAAATGTAGTTTTTCTCGCCGGTAATATCTTTTTTATCTAAAAGTTGAATTATGTAATTCCCCGATTCCATAATAACTACCTCGCTAAATTAGTGAATGAATTTGTTCCGCTTATTCCAATTCAATTTCAGAATGTTCTGTGCCATTAAACGAGAAAAGCATCTGTGCTTCATCCAGGAAGGTTTCTATATGGACAGGCCGGTTCCAGATTTTAAAGATGTTTTCCAGTGTATCCTTGGCCTCATTTGACTGTAAATCAATACCTTCGTGCTGATGTAATAAATATAGTTCTCCTCTATTTAGATAATTACCGTCTTGCACATAAATAAATGGTTGCCCAAAATTTGTTAAACTGTTTAATAATTTCTGTTTAACTCCATTGAACTCTCTGTCAGATATTTCATAAAAATCGCTTCTGTCATTATATTGATAAACAAACAGATTTTGCTCAACACAAAATTCCCTGGTAAGAAATGCATCAATAAACATTAAATCATTATATAACGTTCTGACTTCAAAAATCTTTTTCTGTCCCAACCCGGTATCTTTATTCCACTTATTTTTGACTTCCCAGTTATCGCAGTCGTCGTAATCTTTGCCGAATTTACCCTTGTTCCAGCGGTCTTCAATATCACGAAATAACTCGATGCCAAGCTTGTACGGATTCAATTGCCCGGGACTCGTCGCCACTGTTCCCGAATGATGATCCGCGTAATCTATTACTTCCGAGTCATCAAGAATTTTTTCCGTCATCATTCGAGAATGCCAATAGCTTGCCCAACCTTCATTCATTATTTTAGTTTGCCCTTGTGGACAGAAGTAATATGCTTCGTCTCGAACGATGGATAAAATGTCAGCCTGCCACTTTTCAAGAGGGGCATTATTGATCAAAAACTTCAGAACATCCCGCTCTGGTTGTTGGGGAAATTTTTGCTTTTCTACATCCCGCTTTTCTTGCGCGAGCTGTTTTTGCTTTTCAATTGCATCCTTCGGATTGATAAACGAGTCCATGTAAGCCTTACTCTTCAGCCTAAATGACTCAGGTTCTTCAATCTGATTGTCTGCTCCATTGCCTTCACGCTTGATAAAAGGTAAATGCTGATCAATCAAATTTTCAAGTGAGAGGCAGACTTCTATAAAATCTTCAACTACATCCGGGCCGTACTTTTCAACATGTCGCCGAATTACAGTGGCATGATTCGCCATCTGATCCATCATTTTGCGATTGGTCTTGGAAAACCAAAGGTTGTTTTTAAAAAAATCGCAGTGCCCGTAGACGTGCGCCATTACCAATTTTTGGTCAACGATTTTATTGGATTTCATCAAATAGGCGTAACAAGGATCCGTGTTAATCACCAGCTCATATATTTTTTGCAACCCGTATTCGTAGCCTTTTGAAAGCTCTTCGTACTCCATGCCGAAACGCCAATGCGGATACCGGGTTGGGAAACCGCCATAACTTGCTATTTCATTTAATTGATCGAATTCTACAATTTCAAAAATGGTATCATAGAAGTCCAGGTTGAAATCAAGGGCATACCCCATGATTTTCTCACGATGTTTTTCAAGTTCTAACGGTAAATCCATACTTCTATTTACCTTTTCCTAAAAATTCTTTTATCGATTTATAGATACTCTCCTTGTCCGGGATTTCGGAAAGCACCATCTTCTCTTCGTCGGTCAGATGGTCTTCCAAGTCCCGAATAAACTGACCGCTACCGTAAGGACTCTCTACCTGCCCATAGCAAAACAGATTTATGTTGGGGAGCAATTTTTCTTGTAGCACATTCACGCATTCATCGGTATCGATCTCACCCCAATTATCGCCATCGGAAAAATGGAAAAGATAAATGTTCCACTCAGATGGATTGTACCTCTCCTCAATAATTTTCGCGGTAAGTTTATAAGCAGAAGAAATTATCGTTCCGCCACTTTCACGTGTGTGGTAAAAGGTATCCCTATCAACTTCACGGGCAATAGCGTCGTGAATAACATAACGTGTTTCGATATTTTCATACTGATGATTTAGCCAGGTATCAACCCAAAAAGACTGGGTTCTTACGATTTCTTTCTGTTCATCGCCCATGGAACCGGACACGTCCATCATATAAATAATCAGGGCAATGCTTTCAGGCTGAATTGTTGTACGCCAAGTGCGGTATCGTTTATCTTCTTTGATGGGAATAATAATTGGATTTTTTTGATTATAAGCCTGCGCCATAATCTGCCGCTTTAAAGCGCGTTTATAAGTCCGCTTGAAATGCTTTAAAGATTCAGGCCCGGAATCACTAATGCCGGTGTACTTGTCTTTTTTTGAAGAAATATTTTTTTGACCTTTGGGTTCAATGTTTGGCAGCTCCAATTCCTCGCCCAACATTGCAGCCAACTCATCCAGAGGCACATCAACCTCCAGGATGTGTTTGCCCGCAGCATCACCTGCACCACCGGCTCCATCCTGAGAATCTCCCTTGCCGATTGGGGTACCGACACTGCCCTCACCCTGCCCAACACCGCCGGACTTTTTCGAACTAAACCGAAAACGTGGAATATTGACTTGATCTATCGGGATACTGACAAAATCTTTCCCCTTTTTGCCGATCAGTTCGCCCCGGGTAATATACTTTTTTAGATTTTTCTTAACCTTACCACGGACAATTTTTTGGAAACGGCTTATGTCTTTGTCGATTCTTTTAATCATACAATTACTGAGCCGGGTCCTTCACATCACCGCGGGCAAAAATACTCGCAACGTAATTCAGAACGTCTGTGGCGCTTTCATCATTATATCCGAAATATTTAATCATTCTTGATTTAACCACATCAATTTTTTCCTGAGTATCTTTGTCAATCACATTGGAAATCAGGGAAGTCAGTTTAATGGAATCCTTTTGATCCTCAAAAAGTTTTAGCTCTAACGCTTTTTGCAACCTCTCGTTTGCACGATAATCAAACTGTTTATTTTCCAGTGCAAGAGCGCCAATATAATTCATTATTTCACGACGAAAGTCATCTTTTCGACTTTCAGGAATGTCTATCTTCTGCTCGATGGACCGCATCAGTCTTTCATCCGGTTCTTCATCTACACCGGTGTATTTGTTCTTAACTTTTTCTTTCTGAGTGTAAGCTTTCACATTATCGATATAATTGCCACAAAGCGTCTTAAGCGCTTCTTCATCTGCAGCAATCGCTCTTTGTACTTCAGATTTTACAGTATCTGCGTACTCCTCTTTTACCACACTCAGGAGTTCCCGGTAGCGTTTTCTTTCATCTTCATTTGTGATTAAAGAATGGTTCCGGAGACCTTCTTCCAACTCGTTTAAAACCATGAACGGATTAATACAAGTCCTGCCATCATCGCTGACGAGTGCATTCGAGATTTTATCTTGAATGTAACGCGGAGAAATGCCATCCATTCCTTCGCGTTCAGTTTCCATACGCAGCTCTTTGATATTATCCTCTGTGAAGCCCGGCAGGGTTTTGCCATTGTACAATTTTAATTTTTGCAGGAGTGTCAGGGATGCCTTTTTCGGGTCTTCAAGCCGTGTTAAAACCGCCCACATGGCCGCAAGTTCGACTGTGTGTGGGGCGATGTGTTTGCCTTTAATTTTCTCAATGTTGTAATCTTTCTCATAGATTTTAACTTCATCACTTAAGCGCGTAATGTAAGGCACATCAATTTTAACCGTCCGGTCTCTGAGCGCTTCCATAAATTCGTTTGACTGCAATTTCTTGTATTCCGGCTCGTTGGTATGCCCGATGATGACCTCATCGATATCGGTTTGAGCGAATTTTTTTGGTTTAATTTTATGCTCTTGAGATGCGCCAAGCAGATCGTAAAGAAATGCCACATCAAGTTTCAAAACCTCGATAAATTCAACAAGGCCGCGATTCGCAATATTTAATTCTCCATCAAAATTGAAAGCGCGTGGATCAGAATCTGAGCCATACAATGCGATTTTCCGGTAATTAATATCACCCGTTAATTCTGTCGAGTCTTGATTTTTTTCATCTTTGGGTTGAAAAGTACCAATGCCGACCCGATCTTTTTCAGATAGTACCAAACGCCTCACCTTAACATCTTCAATTATTTTCAACCAGTCGCCATCGGAGTCGTGGCTCTTCTCCTTGAATACGTGGCGGCAAAAAGGATTCAAGGTGCCTTTGATGCTTACCTTGTCTTCATCAGAAACGCCCTTATTCAATTCTGCCACAACCTTTTTTCTGAATTGCTCGGGGATAAGCAAGAGCGGTTCTTCATGCATGGGGGAATCTTCCCAGGCATCATTGCCATCCTCATCCTTAACTTTCCAACAATAGGTGTACATCGACCCTTCTTCAGTTTTCGAGTATGCTTCCAAGCCTTTTTTTAGCAACCGAACGATTGTACTTTTTGCGCTGCCTACCGGGCCGTGAAGTAAGAAAACACGCTTTTCCGTGCCGTAACCTTTTGCCGCAGATTTAATCAAGTTCACGAATTTATTCAGCGGTCCTTCCAGGCCATAAACCGCATCTTTACCGTTGTCAATCGGATCTTCGAAAAATTTATAGTGGGTAATTTTTTCGTTGTAACTCTGCACCTCTTCGGTGCCATAGGAGATGATCATGTCAAACAATCTCTGAAAAGAATTTCGGGTCACTCTCGGGTGACTTTTAACAATTTCCAGGTAGTCTGCAAAATTGCCTTCCCAGTTGAGTTGTTTGTACTCGTCAACATTTTGTAGACTTTTTATGATTGAGAAAATGTTGCTGGTGTTTTCAGAAGATTTGGTTGAAGTGGTTTTGGTGCTCATATTACACCTCCAAAATTGATAGGTTACGACTTACGACTAAAACAACGTCGGTACAATTACTGTACCAAAAAAGAGAAGTGAGGAACTTCGCAGAAAGGAAAAGACATTGATGTTTAAGGCATTCTATCGCTAAAGAACAACCGTCCTTAAGTGATACAAAAAATTGCCCATAAACAAAAAAAGCCGAAATAGACCTCTATTTCGACTAACAAACTCAATGAACAACTGTTGTAGCACGTCCCCTAAGACTGTACCAAGTAAATCATAACCTGCTTAAAAGTCAAGATTTTTATGGCTTCAGGCCCGGACTACAATTTAAATCCTCACTTCAACTTAAAGACATTATCGACTTAATTGTAAATACCTTTTACAAAATGTTAACAAAACTGTAAATGCCAATTCTGCAATCTACCGGAATTCATTGTACTATAACAATAAATTTACGGATTGCTTACTTATGAAAACAACAAGTGCATTAATTTTATTCTGTTTTATTTTACAAGCCTGCGATATTGCCGCCGTGAACTATGCCGTTAACGAAGTTCAACTGCTTGAAAAATCTCCCGTGCTTATCGCAGAAAGACCCGGCATAAAGTTGACCATCAGCAACCAAAGCGAAGCAACCGTTTACGATGTAAAAGTAACCGTTAAAGCTAAAAAGAATCAGGATGACATCTCAGTCATTTTAGTTAAACTCCCGGAACTCAAAGCTGCCGAAAGCATTGAAAAAACTGCTCTTTTTGGCAATTTACGCTCCCACGAGGAATATGATTTTTTGACGTATGCGGTTAGTTTTTCAAGCAATCAACCTTGATCTATTTTTACTCCTTCATACATTCTGGCACGCGCCCACGCGGTATGGTACACGCAATCGCCTGAGTTGATCACAGCGATTGAGGCTTGCGAAGGAAATACCGTGTAGCAATTTGCCACGGATAATGGTTTTAGTATGCCCAAGAGGGAAAGCATTGTGGAGGCGAGTAAAATCAGTATTTTAGAGTACCGTGTACAGCATAGTTAGTGTTAGGAGTGGCAATTATTTATTCTTAGTTGCAATTTTAGCAATTCCGTCTTTCACAGCCTTATCAATCCATTTCTTTTTTTCATTTTCCGGTAAATCACCCCAAATAATCACGTTGGGATTGTCTAACGAACCGCTTCGTTCAATTTTCTTACGTAAGGTCTCCTTAAAAAGTCAGCTCGCCCGATAGAATAATGGGTGTTTGAGGAACACGATATGGCTTAAAAGGCATACTTTTAAACATTTTTATCTCAACCGCGCTAATTTTCAAAAAGCACAAAAATATTACCCTCAGA
>JAJDAE010000341.1 GCA_029262035.1 Candidatus Zhuqueibacterota bacterium | reverse complement strand
GTTTACAAGTTTAATGCTGGTTCAACCGGCAAAGTAGTTTTAAAAGCCAAAGGTGGCTGCATAACCGCTTCTGACGCTATCAGATTTAAGCTAATCGATCCGAATGCTGATCCTACTGATTTTCCACCTAATGCACCAACTGGTTTTAAAGCAGAGCAAAATTAATATAGGATGAAAAATGCAAAAGTACCAAACAAGCGCCACCGACATGAACATGAATGCATATGATAAGCTTTATGGTATTGAGAAAAATCAAATCCGTCGCAAAAGCCGCTGGCAAGGAATTTTGATTGGCTTTTTTGCAAGTTGGCTTTCTTTAGGTAGTTTGGTTTTTATCGGTTGGTTGAATAAAGATAATATTACGGAAGCCTCTCTGGAGTATTTGGTGAATAATTATATGGGAGAATTATTTCAGTCTTTCCCTGATGCTTATGTGAGCAATAACCAGCATAAAATTATGCCTATTTTAGATAGTTTTGCCAATTCTGCAGCTGCGAAACGTGTAACGTCGGCAGAGTTCAAAGTAATCGGAAAGAATCTGATTGGTGCCTTAAAAGATAAAAAATTAACCTACGAAGAAATCACAAATGTTTTGGCTCTGATGGATAAATCCTGTAAACGTGGATTTAATTTATAATGAATATGGAGGCTGAGTTGGATAATAACCGCAGTACTTTTTCATCGATTATTATTTTTTGTTTGGGCACAGTTTTAGGTGGTTTTGTTGCAACCGTTGTAATTCGCGAGGCAGTGCCGCTTCGCGATCATTATGTGGCAATTATAATAAGCTTTGTTTCCTCCGGAATATTAATCTGCGGACTTATAGCGTGGTACTTCAAAGTAATTAAGGCATGCAAAGTGGCTTTCGGACAAAAAGGCGGTTCGATTATCAATACGATAATGAGTTTTTTGTTGGTAAGTGTTTGTTTGTTGTATATTATCGTTGTGAGTATTTTTTATATGGCCATCGCTTAAAAGAACGTCTCCTACAAATTCTTAAATATTTCGATATTTTTATTTTATAATTTATTAAAAATAAACGATATATAATGTATCGCTATTAATGTGCCGAAATGATTAATGCCGATTAAAATTTGTTTTGTTTTGAAATATTGTATTAAGTGGTGACACTTTTTGGGTACAATTTTGTTATTGGGATTTATAAACTGTACCGAATTGAATGAATTTAAAGCTCTCTGTTACTGGCATGGTTATTGTTGTAGGTGAGCGCACGGCGTAATGCCTAAATAAGCTATTGCAAAAAGTGTTCATAAGGAGTTGGGTATGTTTCAATTTAATTTCAATAAAATTTTAAAAGTTGTTTTTGTCTTTACGATGCTTTCCAGCCAGGCAGCATTTGCTCAATTGGATATTATGCCATTGGGTGATTCAGTGACAAAGGGTTTAACTGGGTCAACTGTTCCAGGTGGCTATCGAGACGATCTGGCAGCATTGCTGGACGCCGCTCTGATAAATTACAATTTTGTCGGTACGGAAAGCGATGGAACAGGTTTTGACGCTGATCATCAAGGACAAAATGGTTTAACGACTACAGATATTATTGCAAGTATTGATGGTTGGTTGACTTTAAATAGTCCCGATGTGGTACTACTTCATATTGGCACGAATGATATTTCAGCGGACAGAAATGGCGCTGATATTATTGCTGATATCGAAACAATTATTGATAAAATTTTGACAAATGATTCATCAACACGAATTATTTTATCCACTCTGATTCCCCGTTTAGATGCTCAGGACGCTTCAACAGATGCTTTAAATTTAGCAATCGCAAATACCGTCTCACAGAGGTCATCTCAGGGTGTGGATATAACATTGTCTGATCCTAACTCTACTATTAAGGCAAATCCAAGCTGGATGACCCAACATATGTTTGATGATTTGCATCCAAACGATTCCGGCTATGCCATTCTCAGCCAGTCCTATTTTGACGCTATCAATAACACTGGTGAGAATGATTTAGTGTTTATTGAAGAGTTTGATGATCAGGGTCAATTTGATTTAAACTGGACCGTTGGTCCTGAATTCGCGTTGAGTGGTGGTGTATTAGATAATACAATAGGTACAACAACCTGGTTACTAGCGGTGTTTAAAAAATTCACGAATGCCCAGGAAGTAACGATGGTTTACGCTCCGTCTGCAGATGCCACCGGTATAAGACAAAGTGGTATGGCTCTAAAATTAAGTGATGAGACGACAGCCGCAAATGGATATTTAGTTCGATATAACGCCACTTCAAATGCCTTTGAATTATTTGAAATTTTAGCGGGTTCTCCGGATAATTTGGTTGAAAGCAGAAGTGCAGGTTCAAATCCGCTTTCTGCCGGGGATACCTTAAAAGTTGAATTAACGTCGGGAAGCAGTCATTTTTTCGACATCTTTGTGAACAATAGCAGTGTTGGCCAACTTGCTGATCCACTCAAAAAATACGGAAATGAAGCAAACGTCTATTCGGGTGTTCTTTTAAGAGGTACATACAATAATAATGTCGCGAGATTTACTTATAGAAGAGGTTCTGATCAGGATCCACCTGGGTCTATTCCAGATTTAAGTATCACCCAGAGTTCAGGAAGTAGCGCATCGCTGTCGTGGACTGCACCGGCCGAAGATGGCGGTAGCGGTGGCCCCGTTCAGTCTTATGATATTCGCTACTCAATATCTGCAATTACAGATGGCAATTTTTTATTTGCAACAGCAGCATTGAATACGCCAACACCCGCATTCCCGGGTTTTACGCAAACAGCAACTGTAACCGGACTTGCAGCGGGTACAACATATTTCTTTGCGGTAAAAACGAGAGATGAAGTCGGCAATATTTCGGCTATTTCAAATGTTGTTAGCACAACCACTAGTGATCTATCCTGCAATACTGAAGATTTTGATGGATCAACGTTTGGAACGAATTGGACATTAGGTTCCCAATATGTTATTACAAATGGTGAAATGGAAAATACTGCCACCACCGGCTTATGGAATCATTTGGCGGTTTATAATCTGAGAACAAATCCACTTGAAGTTTCATTTAAGTTTGGCCAAGGTTCCGATGCGGACGGGATTGCCGGTTCCGGTATGGCCTTAATGATAGATGAAAATTCAACCACAGCCAGTGGTTACTTCTGTTATGTAAAAAACGATAACACTTTGCGTCTTTGGACTTATTTAAATGGTACACCAGGCTCCGAGATTGCCTCTTTAGCGAGTTCTCAGCCTTTTCCAACAGCAGGTGGCTCAATTAAAATACTGATGTCTTCAGATATTTCAGGCCATCATTTTGAGTTTATTATTAATAATGCTTCTGCCGGTCGTTTAACAGACCCTTCAAAATTACAAGGTAACGGCGGTACCCTGTTTTCAGGTGTTATTTTGAGAGCGCCAAGGAACAATAATATCGATGATTTTGTTTCTTGCGGAGCTATCTTGCCTGCGGTTGATCTTGTATTTGGCAGTGGAAATAATCAGTCCGGGGCAGTAGGAGAAGCTTTGGCTGAACCAATTGTAATAATGGCAGTTGATGTAAATGGAGGCGCTGTTCAAGGCGTACCCATCGATTTTCAGGTTCTTGCCGGTGGCGGTTCTGTTGCACCTTTGGTTGAAGCAAGTAATATTTTTCGTGAATCAGAAGCAGGTGTAGTCGTAGCGCCAATGCAGGTCAAAAGCGACGCTGGAGCTTCCGGTGGCCAATATGTTATTGCGCCAAACGGTTCGGGACAAAACGGAACAGTAACCTTTACATTTGATATCCCCGAGGCTGGAAATTATAAAGTTTGGGGCAGAGCAAAAGCACCATCAGGTTCTGATGATTCATTTTTCTATTCTGTTGATGGTGAAGCTGATGCCAGCAATGTTTGGGATGTTCATCAGGGAATTCCTGGCTCCGATTGGCGATGGGATGAAGTTTCAAGAAGAGGTACAGGCACAGGATCCGCACCTCAGGTCCCTGCTATTCAAGTGAATTTCACTGTGGGCACTCATACGATGAGGTTTCGCACGCGTGATGATGGATGCTGGTTAGATAAAATATTAGTTACCAGTAATGATAATTTTGTACCGACCGGTACCGCAGAAGGTGATGCCCCGTCCACAAACGCAAGCGGACAGGTTCCTGCGACATGGACCTTAGGCCCGAATGTTGGAACCGGTAATAATCAGGTTCAAGTTTCGTCGCCTGGGTTTCCATCCTTGGGAACAGAGCTTTTTACCGCTTCCGGTACACCTGACTCAGCGGCGGTAATTACCATAGTCTCTGGCGATTTGATGTCTGGTGAGCCAGGAACTCAGCTAGCAAATCCATTTGTAGTGGAATTAAGAGATCAATTCAACAACCCCGTTGGAGCTAATGTAGATGTTTCTTTTACTGTAACACAAGGAAACGGCACAATGTCGCCGGCTCAGCCAGTCTTAACAGATGGCACCAGCAGGGCACAGGCATTTTTAACACTTGCAACAGATAACCCCGTAAATAAGGTAAAGGTAACCTCGCCCGGATATACCGGGCTGGATGTGATCTTTACTGCTACTGCTACCGCTGGCGATCCTACAACAATAGCTTTGGAAGCCGGAAATAATCAGAATGGATCTGCGGGACTACCTTTGTCATCATCATTTCAAGTTTTAGTTACAGATGCTTTGGGATCACTGGTTGTTGGTCACGATGTTACCTTTTCTGTGACAAATGGTGGCGGTAATTTTAGTGGTTCTTCAGAAATTACAGTTCAGTCAAGTGCGTTGGGCGTTGCTTCAACGATCCTTACTTTAGGACCAACACCAGGGGCAATAAATGAAGCCCAGGCAACTGCTTCGTTTGGCGGTAGTCCGCTAACTGGCTCCCCTGTTTCATTTACTGCGTCATCCGGAATCCCGGAAACGCTGTCGGCTGCTTCGAGCCTTAATCAGGCTGGAACTGCAAATTTACCACTTGCTGATTCGATTTCAGTAAGAGTCAGTGATGAAAATGAAAATGTCCTTCCCGGGTATCCGGTTACTTTTGAGATTATTACCGATGGGGGATTTGAGGCAGGTAGAGTAAATGGCAGTACGGGTTCAGTCACTGTAAATACCAACTCCAGCGGCCTTGCCAAAGTTGAATGGCGTTTAGGAGGTAATGCTGGTTCCAATAATAATAAGTTACGTGCTTCCAGTACCTATAACAGTGCGCCATTAAGCGGCTCACCAATAGAATTCACTGCCTCGGCGGCAGTTGGTGCTGCGGAAACAATGGTCAAAATTTCCGGTAATAACCAAAGCAACCAAATTGAAACCCCCCTTGATGATCCGTTTGTAATTGAAGTGAGAGACCCAAGTGGAAACCCTGTAACTGGCTGGCCGGTAACTTTTGCAGTAACTGCCGGGGGTGGTAATTTGGATGGACAAACCAGTAGAGTTGTGAATACCGATGGTGACGGTAGAGCGATTATAACTTTGACTCTGGGGAGTGAGGCCGGGACACCTGGGAACCCTTTTAATAATTCAGTCGAAGCAAGTGCTGAAAATAACGGCTCGGCATTAGATGGTTCTCCATTTGTTTTCAATGCATCGGCAATATCAACTGGTGCAGAAAATATTGATGCGGTTTCAGCATTGACACTTTCAGGCCAGGCCGGTGTGCAATTACCGCAGCCTGTTCAAGTAAAAATAACTGATAAAAATGGGAATCCGGTGGGATCGCATGATGTCACATTTTCTGTAATAAATGGCGGCGGTCATCTAAATGGAACTACTGAAACGCAAGTCCAAGTTTTTTCCGATGTTAATGGTATTGCGTCTATTAATTGGTATCTTGGCGGCCTTTTGGCTCCGCAGGTACAGACCTTACGAGCGACATCGAATGATGGTATTAATGATTTGAACGGATCCCCTATAAATTTTTCAGCAAAAGCAATTGCCGGTCAGGTTGACCCGGATGCTTCGACTGTTACTGCCAACCCGACGGCAGTTCAGGCTAATGGCGTAGATAAATCGACCATTACAGTAACCCTGAAAGATATATTCGACAATCCAATAGCGGACAAAGCTGTCAACATTATCTCACCTGGTACTATTATTGAACAGCCGGGGCTAACAAATGCCAGTGGATTGGCTTTTGGTTCGGTAGCTTCCACAGTTGCGGGAGTTAAAACCATCACAGCACGCAATGTGACTGATAGCATTGACCTAAATACTTTTGCTGAAGTAACATTTCTTACAAATCCCCCTGAAGAAGTAGAACTTCAAGGCGGAAATAACCAGACCAGCAATGTTGGAACTGCAGTTCCAAACCCAATAGAGATTTTGGTTACAGATGATTTTAATAACCCTGTACAAGGTATTACGGTAGAATTTGAGGTGACTGGCGGCGGCGGGTATATTGCGGAAACCAGCGCTCCTGTACAAGGTTCTGCAACTTTGGCACAAGCAGAAGAAACAACCACTAATAGCGATGGAATAGCGGGTGCAACCTGGGTTTTAGGACCAACCCCGGGAGAAAACACCGCCGTTGCCAGGGCGACTTTTAATGGTATTATAGTTGATGCCCCTGTTGTATTTACTGCTACCGGCATTCAAGCAACAGCTTCGTTAATGACAATGGGCGGTGGTAACAATCAGCAAAACGTGCCAGCCGGAACAACAACCCCCGAACCAATTTCTGTGAAAATAACTGATTCCGGTGGTAAGCCGGTTTCAGGTGTAACTGTTAATTTCAGCGTGGAAGTTGGCGGTGGTTCGGTTGTAACCCAAAATGCAGTATCCGACCCTCAAGGACTTGCGAGTACGGCAGTTAATTTGGGTGCTACAGTTGGACTCAATGTGTTTAATGCAACTAATGCTTCACTTACCGGCTCACCAATTTCATTTACAATTACCAGCGTCATTGGCGGACCGTCAAGACTTGAACGAGTGTCCGGGCATGATGTGGATGCTTCTGTTGGTGCCATTCATGTTGTATCTGCAATAGTCGCGGATCTTTATGGCAATCCATTGCAAGGCCAGACGGTGAATTTTCAAATAGTATCTGGCGGTGGCAATATTCCTAACCCAACTCAGGCAACTAATGTACAAGGTATTGCCACAGCACAGGTCATTATGCCGAATGCTACGGGCGAGGTGATTATTAGTGCCGTAGCTGCTGCGCTACCAACGCATTTTGTGAATTACACGGTTAATGCCGTTCATGGCACACCGACTACTTTGCTTGAAATGAGTGGTAATAATCAGGATGGCTCGCCGGGTAAACCATTAGTTGATGACATGGTTGTTAAAGTTACCGATGTTTTTGGCAATCCGGTTTCTGATTTTCAAATACAATGGGTGGCTTTAGGCGGCGGTAGTTTTCCACAGTCAATAACTAGCACAGATGATGCTGGATTAGCTGCTAATAAAATGAGTTTGGGGACTGCGGTTGGAACTTATACCGGGCTTGCTATTTCATCGACTTCAATTTTAAGCCCAAGCCAGCTGTCTTTTGAGGCAAGCGTCGTGGAGAACAATTTCCCTGAAATTACCGGATTGTCTGACCAGGATGTTACAGAGGGTCAATTACTACAGTTCGGAGTTAATGCAACAGATAGCGATAATGATCCCATATCTTTCGAGGTAGAAAATCTTCCTACAGGCGCCTCGTTCAATAATGCAACCGGTACGTTCAGCTGGACACCGGGACAGACTCAATCCGTCGGAAGTCCATATAGCGTAACTTTTATTGCCAAGGATAATAGAGGGGGCTTGGACGCTGAAACGATAGACATTACCGTTTTAAATGCAAATAATCCACCGCGCATTGCTTCCTTTTCGCCG
>JAJDAE010000035.1 GCA_029262035.1 Candidatus Zhuqueibacterota bacterium | reverse complement strand
AATTTAAAATACGAAGATGAAAATTATACAACCGTTAACCCTAACATCTCAAGCGTAGACAAGGTAGAATTTAACCAGGAGCTGTTTAGCTACTATAAGAAAATAATAGCACTCCGAAAGCGTGTACCGGCATTAAAAGTGGGTGATTTTAAAACAGAACTCATTGATGATAAAAACAAAGTCTACGCATTTACAAGAACTTATCAAGAGGAAAGTGTTAAAGTCGTTTTTAATACCAGCGAATCTTCTCAGGAAATTTTACTTTCATGGCCAGCAAAAACAAAAGGTTCTAAAGTTTACGAGTTGCTGACTGGTAAGGAGTTACGGGTTAAATCCGGGAAAATAGAAATAAAATTAAAACCGTACGAAGGCACCATAATCTCCCTTTGAAGGGAGACAGCTTTTCACTCGTTCAGAGTGAAAGGCAGAGGGATGTAATGCACGCTGATGACACAAGATAGTTTAAAAAAAATATTTAGTTTGAATTTATTGCAGGAGGGAAAATGACTCCATTAGATTATGGAATAGTTGTAGTTTATATATTTGCAATGATTGTGGTAGGGCTACTGCTACAACGTAAAGCATCGGCAAGTATTGACTCTTACTTTCTTGGCAGTAACAAGCTGCCATGGTGGGTTTTGGGTGCGTCCGGCATGGCCTCTAACCTGGATATAAGTGGCACAATGATTAACACTGCATTTATTTTTGCAATGGGGGCGAGCGGTTTTTTTATAGAAATCCGTGGCGGCGTCACTTTGATTATGGCGTTTTTGATGATATTTCAGGGCAAATGGAATCGCCGTGCAAATGTTATGACCTTGGCTGAATGGATGCATTTTCGGTTTGGAAAAGAAAAAGATGGTGATGTTGCGCGTATAATCGCAGCAGTCTCAATTATCATCATGACGGTTGCGATGATCACTTACTTCGCAATTGGCTCCGGAAAATTTATTGGTGCATTTCTTGGCATCCCTGCATTCTTTGGCGTCCCCTCTCAATTCTGGGCAGCAACACTGATGATTTTTTTGGCAATGATTTATACCGTTGCCAGCGGTTTATATGGTGTGGTCTGGACGGATTTATTTCAAGGCGTTTTGATTTTTGGCACCATCCTGTTTATTTGTGGAATGGCGCTGGTTAAATTTACATTACCCGAGACTTTCTTGATATCCGTGCCATTACGTGATGGCGGGTTTCAAGCTATCGAAACCACAAGGGAGGTCTGGACCGGCCTGATGCCGTCCTGGGAACTCGGCTTCTCACCTGAATCAAGTTATTCGATTTATAACTTGTTCGGAATTGCCATTCTATTCTACCTGCTAAAAGTTATTATAGAGGGTAGTGGAGGTACAAGCCAATATATGATTCAACGTTTTTTTGCTTCACGCAGCGATCGTGAGTCCGGGTTACTTTCCTTGTTCTGGACTATTTTGCTTGCCTTCAGGTGGCCTTTTATAATGGCGATTGCAATTATGGGAATTGTACTAGGTTCGCAGCAAGGCGTCATCAGCGATCCGGAAACCGTATTGCCTGTAGTAATAAATGAACTTGTTCCTGTAGGTTTAAAGGGACTTCTGGTTGCAGGTTTAATGGCTGCTGCCATGTCCACTTTTGACTCAACTGTAAATGCCGGTGCAGCCTATTGGGTGAAAGATATTTATCAGACCTATCTCAATCCGCAGGCGTCTTCAAAATTGCTTATGCGCCATAGTCGCTGGGCTTCTGTTGTACTCGTTTTGATAGGTTTGCTGTTTTCCCTTGCTATAACAAACATCAATGAAATTTGGGGATGGATTACCTCCAGTCTTGGCGCTGGATTGCTTTTGCCAACATTAGCACGCTGGTATTGGTGGCGAATGAACGGCTATGGTTTCGCATGGGGAACAGCAGCCGGTATGGTGGCGGCGGTTATCCAAAGACTGATTTTGCCGGATATACCGGAATACTTTTCCTTTTTAATAGCAACGAGTGCATCTCTGGTAGGCATGGTTGTCGGCACTTACCTTACCAAACCCACGGATGAAAGCGTTCTCCTTGAATTTTACAAGAAGACTCGTCCGTTCGGACTTTGGGGGCCCATCAAGCACAAGCTCAACCAGTCCGTGCTTAAACAAATTGACGCAGAAAACCGCCGGGATAAAATCGCTACGTTTTTTGCTGTGCCATGGCAGGTGGTATTATTTCTAACCGGCATGAGCATCATCATGAAAAGCTGGGACCAATTTGCCTGGTTACTGGCAATGCTGACTATTCTTTCTGCCGGGTTATATCATTTCTGGTTTAAGCATCTTTCAAAAGAGGTGCAAATAGATTAGATGATGTTTATAAAAGGACACTATTTTGTTGTTTTAGTGGTTTTGCTTCTGGTTGCTAAAGCGGGTTATACTTCTGAAATTACAGACATAATTCAACCAGTTACATTGGTCGCGGGGAAGCAGGATACCTTTCTGGTCTCAGATTTTTTCTATGCAAAGGAATACAATCTGAAATTTGACGTGCATCCGGATATTTATTTAGAATATAATGAGAATTCTAATCAGATACTGCTGAAGCCCAGAGGAGATTTTGAAGGCCCTACAGCGATTAATTTCACCCTTGGAAGTGCTGTGTACCAAATTCCTGTGCTTTTAACCATAGGACAGAAACATAGGTTTAGTTATACCCCAAAGTCTAAACCTGAAAGGCGTATGAATTTGATGGGCAATTTCAATAATTGGAACCGAAATGCATTGCCCATGCAGGATGAAGATGGGGATGGCGAATATACAGTCGAAGTGGCTCTGGAACCGGGACAATATTTACATCAGTTCGTTTTTGATGATAAGGAATTTTATGACCCCGAAAATCCAGAGAAAGTAGATAACGGTTTTGGCGGATTTAATTCGGTTATTAACGTCCCTCCCAAGTATGATGACATAGTTTTTCTTCATGTTCTGGGTTTTAACCATGAGAGTGGTGTCCTTACTCTCGACTTTTTTTATGAACAAAGCGGTGAGCATGGAAAAATCAATAAGGAGAATCTATTTGCATTGCTCGACAACCAGGCTTTGCTGAAAGAGACTATTTCTACAGAAGAGGGTAAAATTCAAATTAAATTACCGACTAAAGATTTATCTGGTGAAAAAGTTGTGCGGCTTGTTGTAGGCAAAGAGGGTAGGGCGAGCAACATGCAAACGATTAGGCTGTTTGATGGGCGGCCTGTTGGTGGCAGTGAATTCAACAGTTGGCAGGACGCAATTATTTATTCGTTGATGGTTGATCGCTTTGCAGATGGTGATCGCACCAACTCCCTGCCCGTTCTGCATGATTCTTTATCTTCAAAAGCAAATTACTTGGGTGGTGATTTGGCCGGTATTATAGCCAAGATTGAAGCGGGTTATTTCAAAGAACTTGGCGTAAATACGCTTTGGATATCTCCTGTTAACGAAAATACAAATGAAGCTTTCAGGGAATGGCCGGAACCACATCGTTATTTTACAGGATACCATGGTTATTGGCCGACACATCATCAAAAGGTTGAGGACAGGTTTGGCGATATTGAACTTTTTAAAAAGTTAGTTACTACTGCTCACGATAACAATATGAAAGTACTGATTGATTTTATTGCCAATCATACCCACAAAGACCATCCATACTTTCGACAACATCGCGATTGGTTTGGTACTTTTGAGTTGCCTGATGGTAGAAAAAATATGCGCCTCTGGGATGAATTTAGACTCACTACATGGTTTGAACCTTTTCTACCTTCCTTTGATTATATCAACTCAAAAGCAGCAGTCGACAGCATGACAGACAACGCTATTTGGTGGTTAACAGAAATGAAGTTAGATGGTTTCCGCCATGATGCAGTAAAGCATGTACCCAATAGCTTTTGGCGTACATTGACCCGAAAAATCTATGAGCAGGTGGAAATTCCAGAAAAGCGGCGTGTACTTCAAATTGGTGAGACCTTTGGCAGCTATGGAATGATGAAATCCTACATTAATCCTGGGCAACTAAATTCCCAATTTAATTTTAATTTGTACGATGTGGCACTGGCAGTTTTCCTGAATGCCGACGGTAGTTTTAAAACTTTAGCCGGTGAATTGGAGAAAAGCCTGTCAACTTATGGTACCCAGAACTTGATGGGTAATGTGATGAGCAGCCATGATAAAACGCGCTATATGTCGTATGTTGACAATGATATTGCGTTGAATAGCAGTGATTCAGAAGAAATTGGATGGAATGATCCCCCTGTTGTTGACAACGCAATCAGTTATAAAAAAGCAATGTTGTATTATGCTTATATGTTTGCCATTCCCGGACTACCTGTAATTTACTACGGCGATGAGTTTGGAATGACCGGCGCGGCTGACCCGGACAATAGAAGAATGATGCGTTTTGGCGATCAACTCAATAAATCAGAGACAGAAATGTT
>JAJDAE010000340.1 GCA_029262035.1 Candidatus Zhuqueibacterota bacterium | reverse complement strand
CAGGATGATACAAATGTATATTTTTCTACCTGCACAATCGTACAATGGCAATGTATATTCAAGGAAGAAAAATATTTTCGTATAATTATCGACAGCTTAAATTATTGCACGGAAAATAAAGGACTGTATGTCATCGGTTATGTGATTATGCTCAATCATCTCCATCTTATAACATATAATACAGACGAAACAAGATTATCAAACATAATGAGAGACTTTAAACATTACACATCCTCAGAAATTGCAAAGCAGCTTGAAAAGGATAATGCCAAACTATTTCTATATGTTTTTCAAAAGGCAGCTGAAAACAGGAAAAAGAAACAGAATTATAAGATATGGCAGGATGAATTTCATCCAAAGGCAATTTATTCACCAAACTTTTTCTTACAAAAATTAGAATATTTGCACAACAATCCGGTTAGAAAGGGTCTGGTTCTGAGAGCAGAACATTGGAAGTATAGCAGCGCTCGGACATGGTTAAACGATGAAGAAAATGATATAAAAATATTCAAGGAGAAACTTTTTCAGGACTGATGGGGGCAGAAGCCCTATTTTTATTACACGGCCTGGGTAGAAACCCAGGCCGAGCGACCGAATTAACATTTGGGGTAAATCCGGGTGGTCTGTTCGATGCATTGGGGCATCCTTCTTTTTCTGAGTACAAGCCTCTGAATTTTTCTTCATCAATAAGAGATAGTATTTTATCTCTGAAAGTAAACGACCAGTCGGTTTCGAGCAGCACGCCTGAAAGATAGATTCCCGCGTCAAACAGAGAAGATTGGCTAGTTATTTTCTTGAACATACCGTTCCTTTCCTGTCCCGCCGAATGTTCAGACGTCAATTTAGGGCGCTAACAATATTAAACGCCAAAGCTCACATATTACTGGTCAGGCTGGCCACAACCTTGCCAAATTTTATCTGGGATTCAGGCAAAACATCGGCATTTGATTTTATAGCCCGGTTGTTGATAAATGTACGGTTCTTGCTTTCCAGATCATTGACTCGAATTATTCCCTGGCTGATCGAGATACAAGCATGTTGACGTGAGATGGTATGATTGTCTATTACAATATCACACTCAGTTGTCCGCCCCACTACATTCAACCCTTCAGCTAACATAATTTTTTTGTTGAGGTCCTTGAAATTCAGGATATAACCGGTGGGAGTGTTTTTTTTCTCTTTAGGAAAAGCCGGCGCCTGGTATAGCGTTTTTGTGACAGATGCTGATTTAGAATTATTTTGCGTATCGACTATAACCGTAACTTTCCGGTCTTGCTTTTGCTTGTTTTTTTTCGAATTTAATGCAGGCTCATTCAGTTCCTTCATAGCCTGACAATTCGTTTTTTTTGTTGCAGAATCATTTTGAACCACAAAAAAGAAATCAAGTTTGTTGCCGAAAGTAATTACGTGAATATTAGACAAACGCTCTTTTTTTCGTACTCTTTCGCCATCTACTCTGGTTCCGTTTTGACTCTTTAAATCTTCAAGGTAGAAGCATTTTCGTGCTGCATCATAATAAAGGCGTGCATGTCGCCTCGATACAAATTTGTGTGATAGCACAATTGAATTTTCAGCCCCCTTGCCAACTGTCACTTCTTTTGATACTGAAAATTCTTTGCCGGCCATATTGCCGGTTTTGCCGATTAGCTTGGCTTTCATCCCAAAGCCTCCTGAAAATGAGTACTTAATGTTACGCGAAACTTTTATTACCGATTAATTTTGTTTTATTTGACCGGCACCCTCGCTTGCCTTTGCAACTATGGTACCAAACATAAAGGCTCCCTGACCGCTGTAAATATACCCATTTTACCGTCATTGTAACGATTTCTATATTCAATTCTGTCATTCAGTTTTGAACTTCTTGATGAATATCTAACAAAGCCGGAAGCGGAATTGTAAATTCAAAACCACTGCTTTTCAGACAAAATTGCAGTGTATTTTTTTGAAAAAATATTACGCCAACGCCATACGTGCTGCTTTTTTTCGCTTTCTCAACAGCCTGAAGAACAACGTCTCTTAATTGCTTTTGTTCGAAAAACTGCCCTGGACTATTCCAGCCAGTTCAGCGAACTTCAGGCTTGAAACCACGGCCAAAATGTTATTAGATTTTATTTCTGGCACATAACTTGCCATCAGGCATAAATGTAACACTGGGGGCGCTACCTCTCAAAAAAATCTTCAATTAATCATTTCAAACTACATCAGGGGAAGATTCATGAAAAATGGCAAGAACGTTTCAAATCAGATACTATTACTGACTACAGGTCTCATTCTCGTGCTGGCCTGTGCCAGAACGCAAAACAGCATGGGGCCAGACAACAACAATAATGGGCCGCTTCCTTTAGGGGCTAATTTCGCCAGCATCCAAAGCAATATTTTAACTCCTAACTGCGCTGTATCCGGTTGTCACGTGCAAGGCGGTGGGCTACCGTCATTCGAGAGCGGGTTGGCCTACAACAATTTGGTCGGGGCCGTTACCAATGGTTATGCCCCCAACCTGCGCGTAAGTGCGAATAATCTGGCCGGGAGTGTCATGTATCAAAAGATTACCGGTGGCAACGGTTTTGGTGGTGCGATGCCACCGGGCGGTAGTCTGACTCAATCACAAATGGACACGGTTAGAGCCTGGATTTTGCTTGGCGCCAAAAACGATGCGCCTGCCGCTGGCGCCGGTACAACTCTGACTCAACTTCAAGCTACCATTTTTACTCCCAATTGCACCGGCTGTCATACCGAAGCAACGCCACGCCCAAATGGTGCGCCCTTTTCATTACAAAATGCAAATTCAACTTATGCCAATCTGGTTAACGCAAGAACTTTGCGAAGCCTTAAGGCTGACTCGATACGAGTTGTGCCGGGCCGTTCAGATTTAAGTTATCTGCTCAGGTTGGTGCAAGGAAATGGCGATGCGCCAACACCACAAATGCCACCCCTGGCAACTGGAAATAATTTAACCAGTATGCAAATCCTAAACATCCAAAGCTGGATCGACGCCGGCGCTCTAAATAATTAAGTCCAAAGCAATTATCATTTGCAATGTGGCAGGAGTTATGGCTTTCCTTATCAGAAAAATTGAAATCAACCACCGGCTAACCCGGATCAGGAGAAATTAAAATGTTCAGAAAAATATGGACCAGGCTGTCTTATTTAATTGTGGGATGTCTCGGAGTTATCTTCGTGCATTGCGACGCTGATACTTCTTTGAATTATACTGCAAAAGATGACACGCCAGAGTTAACGCAAAATGATGTGCAAACACTGATCGCTCAGGCTGTTGACATAGCCCAACAAAGTAGACAAAATGCAGTCATTGCCATCGCTGATCGTTGGGGAAATCCGGTGTCGGTCTTTGTTATGACCGGCAGCGCAGGTTCGGACATCGATCCGAATTTTGGCGCCATTGCCAAAGCGCGAACCGCTGCCCTGCTCAGCACAAACCACTCTGCCTTAACAAGTTTGACCGCGTGCTGGATAACGCGGGCGACATTTCCGCCGAATCAACCCAACACATTGTTACAGGGCCCGCTATTCGGTGTGGGATTTTCAAATCTCAGCGGCAGTGATATTTTCGACACCACACTGCCTGGCCAAACAACAAATGGGCAACCCGGCCTTACGGGCGTTCCGGGTGGTGTCCCAATATACAAAAACAACCTGTTGGCCGGGGGAATAGGAATCAGCACATTTTCCAATGCAGCAGGCCTGCCGGCAAGTTTTCTCGTTACCTGCGGCGGAACTTTCCCGGATGAAAGCATCGCCCTCGGAGCTGTTAGCGGCTACTCTGCATCCTCAGATAAACTGGCAAGCAATGTTTTTCTCGATGGTATCCAATTGGCTTTTGCCGCAACAACCCCTCCGGCTGTGAATTTAACCTTGACACCCGCCGATCTTACCGGCAGAGGCAACTTTCTTCCGAACTATCCCTTATCAAGAACTGTGAACATCCCTGTGCAGGGTTTTGTAAACGGTTTTCAGCCACGAAACGGCAGCAACTTGACCGCCACTGAGGTGCAGGTTATTATTGATCAGGCCATTACTGAGGCAAATAGAATTCGTTCTACTTTGCGCCGCCCCATTGGGCTAACCGCTCGCTTTACCATCGCCGTGACCGATTTGGATGGCAGTGTGCTCGCGCTTTACCGCATGGCCGATGCACCGGTATTCAGCACGGATGTCAGTGTGCAGAAAGCCAGAACCTCAGTGGCTTACAGCGATCCGAACATGACATACGGTAGTCAAATCAGAGCTGTTTTGGGGCTTCAGGCCAATCAGCCATTAGCTGTTTCAACCCGGGCAGCTGGTTTTTTGGCAGGGCCGTTTTTCCCCCCGGGAAAAGGGCAGCCTGGTGGCGGAGCGTCTGTTGCGCCCGGGCCGTTGTACGTTTTGGACCCGGTGGTTCCAGCCAATTACAATCGATTTCAACAAAATCTGCTCTTGGCTCCGTTCGGGAATGGGCTGACCTTGTTTGGCGGCGGTGTGCCGCTTTATAAAAATGGGCAGTTGGTTGGCGGCATTGGCGTTAGTGGCGATGGCGTCCGCCCCGACGATATGGTCGCATTTGCCGGCGCAGTCGGTTTTCAGGCGCCTATCCAAATCCAGGCAGACCAATTTTTCTACCAGGGAGTCAGATTGCCTTATGTTACTTTCGAGCGCAATGTTTACGTTAACTAAAGTTATGCAACGCAGCCATTATTCACTTCATAAATTTCTTGTTTTCAGCCTCATTTTAGTTCTGTTTAACCCGATTCGTGGGGCTTCCGGATTCGTGTTAAAGAACAACCCTGATGATACTACCCGGACAGAGACAAAAGATGTTGTCCATTTTGTGCCGGTCTCGGACCGCTGGCGCGCCATTAAACCACCGCCCTACCAATTGAATGTTCAGGGCCATATTTATGATCCGTACAACCAGAACCTCTTGAAGGGTGACTATCCCATTATCGGTCAGAATATTTTCTTAATCCTGACTGCCGGCGCCAACAATCTTATTGAGGCATCTCGCACACCAACCATGACGGCAATCAGCACACGGAATCCGCAAAATCCGCAATTCTTTGGCAATGGCGACAGCTTTTTTTTCAGTGAAAACCTCACACTATCTCTGGAATTGTACGAGGGGAACACTGCTTACCGTCCGCGTGATTTTGAATTCAAAGTTACTGCCGCCCTAAACCTAAACTATGTCACTGCCCGGGAAATCAGTGTAATCAACCTCGATGAACGACAGGGAACAAGACGCTATGACAACCATTTCGGATTTCAAGAATTATTTTTAGAAAAACATTTGCTCAACCTGAGCAACTACTATGATTTTGTCTCACTCAAGGCTGGAATTCAAAAATTTAACAGCGATTTTCGCGGTTTTATTTTTGAGGATTTTAATCTTGGCGCCCGGCTGTTTGGCAATGCTGCATCCAACCGTTATCAGTACAATCTTGCCTATTTTTTAATGCTGGAGAAAGACACGAACAGCGGCTTGAACACCCTGTTTGAAAATCGCGACCAGAAAGTGCTGGTAGCCAATTTGTACAAACAAGATTTTCTCACTTTGGGATACACGACCCAGTTGAGCCTGCATTATAATCACGACAAGCCGAGCTCCTATGTCGATGAAAACGGTGTTCCTGTCCGGCCGGCCATTATCGGTGCAAGTCAACCGCACGATATCAAGGCATTTTATCTTGGCTGGGCCGGAGATGGCCATTGGGGCCGTCTCAACATTACGCACGCTTTTTATCAGGTTCTTGGCAGGGACAGCTTCAATTCCCTGGCAGGGCGGCGCATTAATATCAATGCGCAAATGGCAGCGTTAGAGCTTACTTTCGATAAGGATTGGCAGCGCTATCGCCTGTCCGGTTTCTTTTCTTCGGGCGACAGCAACCCGTTTGACGCTAGCGGCCGTGGCTTTGATACGATTCTGGATTTTCCATTTTTTGCCGGCGGCCCGTTCAGCTACTGGAACAGTCAATCGATTCGAATTTTCGGGGTTGGCCTGACGAACAAACAGAGCCTCGTCCCCAACCTGCGTAGCAGCAAAACTGAAGGTCAAGCAAATTTTGTCAATCCCGGCTTGCTGCTTGTAAACACAGGATATGAGGCTGAATTGACGCCGAAAATGAAACTGGTTTTGAATGCCAATTTTTTGCGCTTTGCCAGCACCATGCCTTTCACTTTTTTTGCGAATCAAAGAATTCGTAAAAATATCGGGCTGGATTATGGCCTTGGAATCCTCTACCGGCCACTTTTGAACAACAATATCCGGCTTAAGTTTGGCATCACGGCGTTAACGCCTTTGGCTGGTTTTAATGATTTATTTGATTCACCCGGAACACAATTTTCGGTTTTAACATCCATGAATTTCACCTTTTGATTTGTTGAGAACATCAAAAGATAACAACTGGACTTACTATTAAAAGTAGAACTGAGGTTTTTCACTTGAAAAAAAACTTATTCTGTATCTTCTGTTTAACACTTTTATTTTGCAGCAACTTATTGGCACAAAACAGCAATAAAAAGAATGTGAAAGATAAAGGACTTCGTCGCATTAGGCAAACAACCGAATCAGCTACTCGAAAAAGCAAAGGGTGTTTAACCTGCCACAAAGGCATTGAAAATATGCACCGGTCTTCTGTGGTTAAGCTCGGTTGTGTCGATTGCCACGGTGGAAACCCCCGGGCCAGAACGGTTGCGGAAGCCCATGTTAAACCAAGGTATCCTGAAAAATGGAAGACTTCAGCCAATCCTGTACGTTCATTTACGCTGCTGAACAAAGAAGATCCTGACTTTATAAAATTTGTAAATCCCGGAGACTTGCGCATCGCAGATGAAACCTGTGGTTCTTGTCACCCGCAGGAGGTTCTGAATTCAAAAAAGAGCATGATGGCTACTTCTGCCTTATTCTGGGGAGAAGCTGCTTACAGCAACGGCATTGTTTCCACAAAAAGGTCAATTTTTGGTGAAAGTTACAGCCGTGAAGGTGTGCCGCAAATCATCATGAACGTGCCTCCACCTACTCCCGATGAAATAGAAAACAAAGGTGTGCTGCCGTTTCTCGCACCTTTGCCCCGTTGGGAAATCACGCAGCCAGGCAACCTTTTCCGGGCATTTGAACGTGGCGGAAAAGTATCGCGCATAAACCCCTCCAATATTGGCAGTCCGGATCCGGAGCAAGAACCGGGAAAGCCCGACATCAAACTAAGCGACCGGGGTTTAGGAACGCAGCTGAGTATCAGTTCACCGGTGCTTGGATTGCATAAAACCAGGTTAAATGACCCGCATTTATATTTTTTGGGCACCAACGAACAACCGGGAGATTACCGCTCAAGCGGCTGCACGGCCTGCCACGTGGTTTATGCCAATGATCGTTCGGAGGTTCACTCCGGGCCTTATGCCCAATATGGCAACCTTGGCAAGAGTCAAACAGACGATAAAACCATTTCAAAAAAAGAAGAAGGGCACCCGCTGAAGCATGAGTTTACCAACAGCATTCCTTCAAGTCAGTGCATGGTGTGCCACATGCACCAGCCCAATGGTTTTTTAAATACCTACTATGGTTTTCAATGGTGGGACTATGAAACAGACGGCGAAATGATGTACCCCAAAAAACAAAAATATTTGTCGGATGAAGAAAAATTTGCCTTGCTTGAAGCCAACCCCGAAGAAGCCGTGTTACGAGGAAAGTGGGGAAACAAAAAATTCCTCACCAATGTCAGTAAGCTGAACCCGCGATTAAAAAAAACACAATTTGCCGACTACCACGGTCATGGCTGGATATTTCGGGCTGTGTTTCACAAAGATCGTAAAGGCAATCTGCTGGATGAAAGTAACAATAATATTCCATGGGAATCAGAGCATAAGTTTCATGGTGTAGTTCCCATTCTGGGGCAAGACCTCGCATGTGATGAATCGTGTCAAAAGGCGCAAAAGGCCGTGCATCTAAAAGACATTCATTTGGAAAAGGGCATGCACTGCGTGGACTGCCATTTTGATCAGGATGTACATGGCTCCGGAAAACTGCATGACGAATTTCAAAATGCAGTGGAAATCAAATGCGTCGATTGCCACGGTGATGTCACCTACTATTCCAAGCTGCGCACCTCGGGCGTGGCAGCCCCGGAAGGCGGCACGGATTTAGCTTTGCTGAATACACCATTTGGCGAGCCCAGATTTGAAATGGATGGCGATATTAGAATTCAACGCTCCATGCTTATCGATACGCTGGTTTGGGAAATCAGCCAGGTAAAGGCTTCAATAGAGCCTAATTCCAGCGAATATAATCCAAAATCGCGAGCCGCCAAACTTGTGGCCAAAGGTGGTGGAGAATTTGAGCCCGGCGCTGTTATGAATACTAATTTGCTGGCGCACTCCAACAAAAAAATTGAATGCCAGGCCTGCCATACAGCATGGACAACCAACTGTTTCGGTTGCCATTTGCCGCAACAGGCCAATTGGAAAAAGAGCATGAATCACTTTGAGGGTTCAACCACCCGCAACACGATCACTTACAACCCACAGGTTTTGCGCGATGGCGGTTTTATGCTGTGCATTAGCGGTGGCACATCCGGCAATAAAGTCACAACTGCCCGGCCAAGCGCAGATGTGATTTTAAGTTCGAGAAATGCAAATCGCGAGCAAACTTATTCGCAACAAACACCCATTTCTGCACCCGGATTCAGCAGCCAGGCATTCAACCCGCACTTTTCACACACCATGCGAAAAAAAGAAGCCAAGACCTGTTCCGATTGTCATATTTCTGAAAAAAATGATAACAATGCCTGGATGGCCCAGATGCTGCTTCAGGGCACAAACCTGGTTAATTTTATGGGGAAATATGTTTATGTGGCTGAAGGACGGGAAGGTTTTGAAGCAGTGGCCGTAACGGAAACTGATGAGCCGCAAGCCGTTATCGGCAGCAATTTGCAGAAACTGGCTTATCCGGATTATTACCAAAAGCATCGCAACCATGGCAGAGAACTACAGACTGCATTTCATCACGGTGGTTCTTATGTGCGCAGCTTGCAGTTACGCGGAGAGTATCTGTTCACCGCTAACGGCGCAGATGGCTTTCGGGTTTTTGATGTTGCTAATATTGACAACAAGGGTATTTCAGAGAGAATTGTTTCTGCGCCGGTTTCACCTTTCGGCCAGGACACACACGTTAAAAGCCGGTTTGCCACGGCGGTTGCGTTACCGACAAACAATGGCATTGACACCCGAAGAAAGTCAGTGATAGAAGATCCGGCAAATGCAGAACAACCTATTCACCCGCTTTATAGCTATGCCTACATCACGGATAAATACGAGGGATTGATCATCGTGGATGTGATGAATCTGGTAGATGGGGACCCGCAAAACAACTTCCTAAAACGCGAAGTTACTTTTAACCCCGGAGGCATATTGCGGGACGCTGTAAATTTAGCCATTGTCGGCAACTACGTTTACGTTTTGTGCAAAGCCGGGCTGGTTGTGGTCAGCATTGATAATCCGCGCAAACCGAAAATAGTCGGCTCGGTTCGTTCACCGAAATTAAACAGGCCCCTGGCCATTTCCATTCAGTTCCGCTACGCTTATGTTTGCGATAAAGAAGGTGTGAAAACGCTGGATATAACAGACCTGGAAAAACCACGTTTGGTTGAAAACAGCATCGTTCGGCTGAAAGGCGCCAGTGATATTTATGCTGCTCGCACTTATGCCTACGTTGCCGCCAGAACAAATGGCCTGGTGATTATCGACATTGAAAAGCCTGATTCAATTTTTGTACAGCATAAAGTTACCGCAAATGGCCGAATAAATGACGCGCGCGGCGTAAAAGTGGCTTCAACAAACAATTGTGTTTTTGCTTACGTTGCTGATGGCAAAAACGGCCTGCGTGTGCTGCAATTAACTTCTCCGCACACCCCCGGACACTTGGGCTTCAGTCCCGACGTAAAGCCGCTGCTGATCGCAACACGAAAAACCAGTGGCGTGGCTTTGGCAATTTCAAAAGGGCTTGACCGCGACCGTGGTGCTGATGAAAGCGGCAACCAAATCAGCGTGTTTGGCCGGGTGGGGTCCAGGCCATTTAACCGTGAGGAGCAAAAGGCATTTTATCTGAATGATAAAGGCCAGGTTTATAAAGTGTCTGATGATTATTGGAAGCAATTTATAAAATAGGAACTGAAAAATGTCAAGTCTGTTGTGTTTCACAAGATAAATGCTTCGCAACCGCCTTTCATGTTAATTTACTTATTATGAGGATAATGTGCTGTCACTTGTAGAATTATACTTTTTCATGTTTTGCCGCAAACTTTTGGTTAAACCATTCCGGGCTTTGTGCGGAGCATTCTGCCCGGGTTCATTCTCAATATTCCTCAGTTGCCTGGCCGCGATTTTGTTATTAAATCAGCCGGCCGGTGCACAGAATAAAAAATACACCACTATGGGATATCGCGGCTGCGGTACTGAACAAGGCACATGTCACCAATCCGAAGGTCAGTGGTGGAAAGGTGATCCACACTTCAGCACTGTGAATGCGCTGAAGAGAAAAAAGAAAAATGCCCGAAAAATGGCTCAGGCTTACGGCCTGTCCGCTGCCAACTATCTGAAAGGTAATACAGGTTGCGCCGTCTGTCATGGCGAAGTAGTGAGTGGGCGTGAAAATAAAAATATGAATACCGGTGTGAGTTGTGAGAATTGTCACGGCCCGGCCGGCCCAAAAGGCGTTGGCTATTTTGATGTACATACAGAAGGTACGAACCCGCAAGATCCTTTGGCAACCAGCCGGTCTGGCTACCAAAAAGCGCTGCGGGTTGGTTTGGTAGAATTGAGAAATGTGAATATCCGAGCTGAATCTTGCGTGCAGTGCCATCAGATAAATGAAAAAAAGCTGCTCGAAGCCGGGCACCCCACGGGCGAGGGATTCGATTATTTGAAAGGGATCAAAAATTATATTTCAAAGCACTGGGATTATCAATTACGAAAAATTGACTTGGACGAACAGCCCTATATGAGTGCGGTGCAAAAAAGACCCATCCCGCAGTTTTCAGTTGCGTCTATCAGCACAACCCCCGTTCGAACTGTCACCACCCGCACGATCATTGATACAGTTCTCATTTACGCTGACGCCGACCTTCCACCCTGGTTGAACCCGAAAAGCAATATCTTAATAAAGTCGTTTGACCCGCAACTCAGCGAAACAGCGCCCATCGACTCTATTTTGTTAGAAGTAAAAAAATACATTGAATACATCCATAAAACGATAAATCAGAAATGAACAAAGTTATTGACGAAAAAAATCGAGAGCGGCAGGAGCAATTTGATGACCGCTGGACCGCCTTTGGCAAACACACGGGAATCCTGAAAATATATAAACGCCTTTCGGCCAGCCAGTTAAAACAATTCGATATTTTCAAAGATTATGACGACCGCCTGCTCGAAAAAATCAGCCCGGATATTTCCGTCGCCGTTTGGGATCGGCAGAAAATTTTGTTCGAAGAAGGCTCTTACATTGATTTGGCCTTTTTTATCGTCAAAGGCTTTGTCAATGTCTATCAGCAGAAACAACAGTCAACGGCCCGTCCTATTTTTAACAACAAGCAGATATTTGCACAGAAAAAGACCAACGGTTCTCAAGCACAAAAGCAGGCGAACGGCACTGTCTTGCAAACTCAGGTGCAGCAGTTAAAAAAGCGGCAAAATTTGACATTTCTGACTTCCCTGGAAATTGAACTCCCCTGGGGTGAAGTTCAAAATCTGGTTGCAGGTGAAATCTTTGGTGAAATAGGCGCTTCCATTGGTTGGCCGCAATCGGTGACCGCGCAAACTATTTCAGAGTGTGTTTTAGTACAAATAAGAATTCCTGCTCTGGAAAAAATGAAACGGCGTTCGAAGCCTTTCAAAAACCGGCTTGACCAAATATACATCGAGCGAACGCTATCCAGTCAACTCAAAAGCACGCCGCTCTTTAAAAAATGCGCTGACAGCTATCTCGAAAAACTGAAAAAACGTTTGACCTTGGAATCGTTTAAAGGCGGCGAAGTCATCACCAGAGAAGGGGAAGAGGTTGATGCGGTTTATTTGCTGCGCTCAGGGTTTGTAAAGTTGTTGCAAAAATTCGGTGATGGCGAGCTTGTCGTCAATTATCTTTCTAAAGGCATGATGCTCGGTGATATCGAATTTTTGCTCAACCACGAAAATTGGGTCTTCACTGCAATCTCGGTTGAAAACACCGAACTGGTCAGAATTGAACCGGAAGACTTTAAAAGCATCATTGATAATTATCCGGAAACTCAGAAATCATTGTGGGAGTCTGCGGCTTCACGAATCAGGGCATCCGGCTCAAACCGAAAAAATATCAGCAAATCCGAGTTTATCAACACTGCCCTCGAAACCGGTCTGGTGGAAGGAAACAGTGTTTTGGTTATCGATCTTGACGCCTGCACGCGCTGTGACGATTGTGTGCGTGGCTGCTCCGACACCCATGCCGGAGAGCCCAGATTTGTGCGTGAAGGCGAAAAATATTATGATTTCCTTATCACCCGAGCCTGTTATCATTGCCAGGATCCGGTTTGTTTGGTTGGCTGCCCAACCGGCTCGATTCGGCGTGCAGGTGTGGGTGATGTCGTAGAAATTGATGCTGAACTTTGCATTGGCTGTAAAGTCTGTTTCGACAATTGTCCCTACAATGCAATCACCATGGTTGAAGCCGAAAACGAGATGGGTCTGCAAGCCGTTGTTGGCAAAAATGGCAAGGAGAAAATTCAGAAACTGGCAACCAAATGTGACTTATGCCACAGCGTGGATATTGAACCTGCCTGCGTCAACAATTGTCCACATGGCTGTGCCTCACGTGTTAATAATATTGAGCACTTCTCCCGGTTGTTGTTTCGAAACAAAGGAAATAGAAAAAATTGGCTGAACTTTCGTATTGAAAAAATAGTGCAGTCGTTCACCTGGTTTTATATTTTTCTGGCAGCAACAGTGTTGAGCATTTTCACCTTTATCCTCAATGCGGCGCTCTCGGAAGTGAAAGCTGGAAATGCCTGGGGACTGACTTATGGCTCCATTGCCACGGTTCTGATGGTTGGCGCTGCGTTGTACGGCGTCCGCCGGAGAAGCAATAAACTGGCGCCAAAGTTCAATTTAGGCAAATCATTTCATTGGGTCCAATTTCATGTATATGGCGGCTTCTTATTTATGCTGTTTATATTCATGCACAGCGGTTTCAGCGTGCCGGACGGCGTGCTTCATTTATGGTTGTGGTGTCTGTCGATTTGGGTAACGGTCAGTGGCCTTTTCGGCGTGGTGATTCAGAAATGGGTGCCGGCTATGCTGAGTTCTGCGTTGTCTGTCGAGGTGGCTTATGAGAGAATTCCAGAGCTTATCCGGCACATCAAAAAAGACGCGGATAAACTGGTTTCAGGCTGCTCTGAGCCTGTGCGTGACTTCTATCGCAAAAATGTAGTTCGTTCACTCAAAGCGCCAAGACCCAAACCCATTTACTATCTCGATATCACGGGTGGCATTCAACGCAGGCTGAAGCAATTTGAATTTCTGGAGCGCGTGCTTTCCAGTGAAGAACAGAAAAAGCTAAGCCAATTGAAACTGCTTTACAAATCCAAGCTGGAAATGGATGCACATTGCTCATTGCAAAAACTCTTGCGGGGCTGGCTGTTTGTCCATTTGCCACCATCAATTCTACTGCTGGTTTTAGTGCTGATTCATTTATATGCAGTGTTTTATTATTAGCCTGGGGCGCTCACAAAGATCAGATTTTTCAGCGATACCGACCAAAGTCTTAAAATGTCATTCTTTACAAATTTCTCAGCCGGGCCAACGCCTTTTGCGACTCACTATTAACTGATTTTTTTAAAAAATAATGAACAAAAAGAAAAATTCAAAAAGCGTCTTTACGCCATTGGGCTTGCCGGTTAGCCGGCATTATATTGCACAGGTTTCCCGAAAAGGGATGGTGCTTTTCGGCTGTATATTGGGTGCCGTGTTTCTGACTTACTTTTTTTTTGATGCAGCCTATAACAAGAACAGTTTCATTTCATCCGGTGTGCTTTCATCCGGGCACGCGAATCTGCAGAAAAAATGTGACTCCTGCCACAATCCGGGACACAGTGTTGCTGATGCGCTTTGTAGTGGCTGTCACGAAAAAACCAGTATTCACGATATCTACGGCTTCAACTCGCACTATATTTACAGGTCCCAAAGTGCGGACCGCGTTTCTCCTGAAGCGTTGAATAAACACGCCGGCAAGGAAATGTCATGCAGTTCCTGCCACGTGGAACATCGTGGCAAGGAGGCAAATATCAGTCTTGTTTCTGACAAGAAGTGCCTGAGCTGTCACGAGTTTGGCGCCTTCAACCAAGATCATCCTGAGTTCGATTTTGCAAAGTCAGGCGACCCGGATGACTCAACTTTGCTTATGACGCACATTCGCCACACAGCGTTTGTTTTGAAAGAAACAAAGGGCATTTCTTCTATTGACGCGCTCTTTCAAAGCCTCAAAATTAAAACAATGGATTTTACACATTTTTTTGAAGAGGCCTGTTTATATTGCCACACTCCTGACTCAGATGGAAAAAGTTTTCAAAATATTAATTTTGAAAAGCACTGCGCCAGGTGCCATCTGAAGGCAGATGCAATTGTTCAAGGATTGCCGGTGTTTAATCCGGTGCTGCCTGAGCAGGCAGGGGTTGAAACAATCCGGCAATTGCAGTTCCGCGGCGGGCCAGGTTTGTCCTGGGCATTTTCTGCAAACCCCAATTTGACCTACACAGAAGATGGCGAAGTGACCAAAAATTCAATTTATCATAAAGACCCCTGGATCATGGAGAATCTGAGACAAATCCGAAAAAAACTATTTCCCGGCACAGGTCTTTTTGATTTACTCGACACCTCGGGAGAGGTAACTCAGCAGCGAGTGGATACACTTTATAACCAGGCAATTCGCCAATTGCAAAGCCAGACAAATGAATTGCAAAACCGTTCTGAACTAAAGGGCGAGTTAGGAAAAATAAATATACTTTTAGACAAAGCACGGCAACAGTTGCAAAAACCATTGTCTGCCCGTAGCAAAGCGCGTTTTCAGTTCCCGTTTAATAAAACAAACCAAAGGCTTTCCGAGAGCCAACGAGCAACATTTTTACAACTCGCGGTGGATTTGACTGCCGAAGGCGGCCCGCAATGCCGGAAGTGTCACATTGTAGCCAACGCATCGGTGGCTCGAGTGTCGGCGGCTCAGGGAGTGCTGATAAATTCAGAATTTAATCATCGGGCGCATGTTCTTGAAAAGCGTTGCCTTGAGTGCCATACAGAAATTCCCATTACAGAAAATATAATGAAAATGGCAGTTGAAAATTACGCTACATTTAAGGAAAAATTTAGCAGCATCTATCATGTAGACCGGGCTGAAACACAAAACATTCCAAAGCTGCTCACATGCCAGAAATGCCATTCAGATGAAAAAGTTTCGAACAGTTGCACCACCTGTCACAAATTTCACCCGAATAAAAGGTACCGTTCAAGTTTGCAAACCCAATCCTCCGGGTGGCATTGATTCCTGCCGCAACAGAAACGTATGACAGAAACGTTGATTCGTGTCATGCTGATACAGGAAGTCTTTTTTAAAGCAACCTTCAACATACTGTATTTATTACCCTTACAACCACTCCCCCTACTGTAAAAACTGGCATTGAATTTGCCTTCCCAAGCATGACTGTCTATTCAACATCTTGATTAACTAACTATTAGCAGTGTAATAACTTGCAATGATAAACAATACGATTTCACATTTTAGAATCCTGGCAAAATTAGATGAAGGTGGCATGGGCGTGATCTACCTTGCCGAGGATAAGTATCTCAACCGCCGGGTTGTTCTAAAACAACTCCCTGCCCACATGGCAAAAAACAGTGATTTAATTAGCCGGTTTAAACAGGAAGCTCGTGCAGCCGCTGCACTGAAGCACCCCAATATTGTGACTGTTTATGAATTGTTTGAGCACGATGGCAGGCTTTTTATTGCTATGGAATACATTGATGGTGTGAATTTGCTTGAATTTACCGAAGAAAAGGCAATTACCATTAAACAAGCTTTGGTTATTGTCATTCAGATTTGCCGGGGCTTGCGGAAAGCGCATTCTGACGGTGTAATTCATCGTGATATCAAACCGGCAAATATCATGGTTGATAAAGAAGGCTGGGTAAAAATACTCGATTTCGGTTTGGCAAAATTACGGGAAAATGCCAGCATAACCCGATTAGGCTCAAGAATGGGGACTGCGCCGTATTCTTCTCCTGAACAATTGCGTGGTGAGGAGTTAAAACCCGGAGCTGACATTTTTTCCCTGGGTGTAATTTTGTATGAACTTATCGCGCAACAACGCCCATTTAAAGGAAAGACAGACGAAGAATTTATTTACGCTATTCTCCAAAAAAAACCAATACCGTTAACAAAACACAATAGCGAAGTTACAGCGAGACTGCAAAAAATTGTTAGCAAAACGCTGAGCAAGGATAGCAAAAGGCGTTATCAAAACATTGAAGGTTTTTTACACGATCTGAAAAAAGAAAAGAAATTTTATGCTAAATATGAAAAATCCAAAACCAGACCTGTGGTTAAAAAACCGAGAGTGCGCAATATCTCGCTCCATTTAAGAGATATTGAATCGAGCGTTTATCGATTGGGAGTTGCAAGTTTTCGGAGCTGTTTGATTCAACTGAAGCAAGTCAGGTGTAAACTTTTTGGGAAAAAGGCTGTGGCCGCTCTGACAGTCCTGGCGCTGGTGGTTGCTGTTTGCAGTATCATTTATACTCAAAAAGACTTCTTCAACCGTTTTATCAATGAAAGTACTAAAAGCGTAGAGCCCATAAAAACCTTACTTAAACAGAAAAGTATACCGGCATTCCTGCAGGCATTTGACGAATTTCAAAGGCTCAACTTAATTGCCAGCGGAGGTCATGTGAATTTTGCCCGCGCTGACAATTGCTACCTTTTCGTGTTTGACAGTCAGGATGTGGCTGATGTTTTTAAATTGAAAAATGGTCACCTCTATTCCTTACAGTCACAAAAAACAATGAAGAAACCGCCGCATGAACTTGCCGGAAAGAGGAAAGTTTGGGTGCAAGATCTCACGGCAGAAAATCGACAAACAAAAGTGGCAGAGAAGACACAAAGCAGGTAACCCGGAAATCAAAACTCAGCTTCAAAAAAGCCAATTATTCTCGATTCATTGGTGTTTGTGATTACCCGGAATTTAATTATGATATTTTTTTAACCCCGGTTTAAAGGAAAGAAAATGATAAAATTTATAATTCGCAGCCTTTTAGTCGTTCTTTTGCTAAAGGTAACAGGAGCCGTTTTGTTTTGCCCCGACACAGTGTATTCACAGGAAAAAGTTCCTGGTGCTGTGATAGAGATTTTTGAAAACAAATGTGCGTTTTCCGGATGTCATGTGGGCAGTGGCGCTGGAAATGGCCTGGAACTGGATGAGGAAAACATTTATTCTTCAATGGTTAATCAACCCAGTTTTGACTTTGAGAATGTTCAACTTGTGCAGCCCGGAGAGCCATTAAAGAGTTATTTGATTATGAAACTTGTTGGAACTTCCGGCATCAAGGGAATACAAATGCCAAAGGGTGATCAACCGATCTCCAAAGAAGAATTAAGGGTCATTGCGAGTTGGATTAAATCCATACCCAAAAATACGAAAGTATCGCGGCGCAAAAAGAGAGGCAGTCATTCTTTTTCAGGTTTAAGCGCTGGCAGCCTGCAGACAACCCAGACCATGGACAAAGGTTCTTTTTCGTATCGAATCGCGCATCGCTGGTTTGGCAGGGTTGATACCGGTTTTGGACAATTTTTTGGGTTGGATCAGGGTGCGCACATGTTGACGGAATTTTCATTTCCAGTGTCAAACAATTTTACGGTTACCACAGGGCGCTCCGGCACAAACGCAACATTTGAGTTTTACGGCAAATGGCGTATTTTAAAAGAGACGGTTGCGCCTTTCTCGCTGGCATTCCTGGGTGGCGTGGACTGGGTCACACTCAAACAGATCAGCGATTTGAAGGCGCCGGGAAAATTTCTCAGTCGCTCAAACAATGAACGCTTTGCCTGGTATGGCCGAATTATTTTTTCACGACAAATATCAAATAGAATCGCGCTCTTAATCAGCCCGGGAATTCTGCTGAACGGCAACATTGCGACAACAAACGAGGATCCTGTTTTCAGTCTTGGATTTGCGGGAAAATTTAAATTGGGGAAACGGTTATCGCTATTTGTTGAACTGGCACCACTTCTCTCCGGCTCGGACACAGCCTTGCCTGTCGGCGGAGTTGCCAGAAAAAATGGCCAGCCTACGGTTTATGACGCTTTTACATTTGGACTTGAACATAGCATTGGTGGGCATGTTTTTCACGTCTACGCCACCAACTCACTGGGCTTGACTCCGAGTCAGGTTATGAGCGGCGGCAATCTGGATTTTGCTAACGGCGAGCTACGCCTCGGTTTTAATATTTACCGTGCACTGCGTTTGCCTTGAAACGCAACGGGCATGAGTATTCATGCTGTTTTGGCAGGCGGCTCATTTTCTAAACGCATTGAGCAGGCTTTCTGGTTTGGCTTGCTGCCCGGCTTCACTTTTCCCGGGTTTCACCTCAAACCATGGCGCCAAGGCTGCTGAAATTGCCATGTATAGTCGAAACGCTTACCACTTATTTTTTGCAGCCTGAGCCATTCATCATTCGTGAAACTTACTCTGTCCATGTTGGCGACTACCTTTGGAGCGACGAAAAACTCAACCATCTCAGATGCCTGAATGACGAACTTTTGTTCTTTTGCTGTTAATTCACAAGTTTCCGAAAACGCCTTATCCAGGCTCAACTCTTTGTGTGGAACAAAACCTCTCCAATGTAGCCGCAGTACGCATCAGGAATTTTCGTGTCCGGCGCAAAGGCCGCACACTTTAATTTTCTTATTGGGCTGGAAGTGGCTAATACCGCCGCAAGACCAACCTGGAATGAAGGCGACTTTTTTCTGGAAAAATTTTGCCGTTAGCCAAAACCCGATTTGTAAATGGGTGGTCTTTAAAATAGAAAAAATCAGTCAGAGCCATATAGGCGCTAAACAAAACACATTCTCCCAGACTGGCATTTCAATTACGCAATTTCTAATTTCACAGAATAGGCGATATTTCGTTTTCTTTGCGATTTTATTTGACTTTGTGTTTACTTATTTTACTTTCAATTATGTTGAGGTGAAGTCGAGAGGTTTCCAGTGTTTCCCATTTATGATATTCAGTTGCACAAAAATAGAACTCATTGCAAAATACAGTTTGAACCTTCAATGTCGCACTGCTCGCTTTTATAAAAACCAGATGATACGGGACGGCTCAACCCAATGCCATTATTCCAAAACTCAGTTTTAAAAAAATACCTGAAAGCCCTGGACAACGAGGCAGTAAAGACAGCCTACCGGCAATATACCTCTTACTTCCACAATCCTGAAATTCAGCAGAATATTCGTGACGTGAAAGAAGAGCAGTTTCAGGAGGGATTTCTGCGCGAACTCTTTGTTAATATTTTGGGATATACACTGAATCCGCAACCCGACTTCAATCTCACCACCGAGTTTAAAAACGAAAAAGGCGCACAGAAGGCAGACGGCGCCATTTTGCAAAATGGCAAAGCCCTCGCTGTTATCGAATTGAAGGGCACTGACACCACCGATCTCGATAAAATAAATACCCAGGCCTTTAACTACAAAAACAACCAGAGCAACTGCATTTATATTATTACCTCTAATTTTGAAAAACTCCGTTTCTTCATTCACCATGCGGTTGAATATATCGAGTTCAACCTCTTTACCCTCACCGCGGAGGAGTTTGAAATTCTGTGGCTGTGTTTGCAAACGGAAAGCCTTTTTAGCGGCATCCCTTTAAAAGTAAAAGAAGAAAGTTTACTGGAAGAGGAAAAAATCACCCGGCAGCTTTACCAGGACTATTCCGCTTTTAAAAAAGAGCTTTGGCAAAACATGGTGCGGAACAGTCCGGCAACCGACAAATTGCTGCTGTTTAAAAAGACCCAAAAACTGCTCGACCGCTTTTTGTTTATTTTCTTTGCCGAAGATAAAGGTTTGCTGCCGCCCAACTCCATTAGCAAAATTGTTGAGCAATGGCAAAAGCTGAAAGAGTTGGATGAATACCGCCCGCTTTACGAGCGCTTTAAGAAATACTTTGGCTACCTGAACACCGGCTGGAAAGGCAAGGAATACGAAATTTTTGCCTACAATGGCGGTCTGTTCCGGCCAGATGAAGTGTTGGATGAAATTAGCATAAGTGATGACATTTTGCACTCGTATGTGCTTAAACTCACCGGCTACGACTTTGACAGCGAAGTCGATGTAAATATTCTCGGCCACATTTTTGAGCACAGCCTGGCTGAAATTGAAAACATTACCGCGGAGCTCGAAGGCCGGGAAGTTGAGAAAAGTAAAACCAAGCGCAAGAAAGACGGAGTTTTTTATACGCCCAAGTACATCACCAAATACATTGTGGACAATACCGTTGGCAAGCTCTGTGCAGAAAAGAAACTGGAGTTGGAAATCTCCGACGATGTTTACGAAAGCGCCCGCAAGCGAAGCCGTAAACGCCTGCAAAATTTGCAAGCCTACCGCGACTGGCTGTTAAGCCTGACTATTTGTGACCCGGCCTGTGGCTCCGGTGCCTTTTTAAACCAGGCCCTGGAATTTCTGATAAACGAACACCGCACCCTCGATGAGCTCACCGCCAAATATCACCGCGCCTCTTTAATTCTCTCTGATATTGAAGAACAGATCCTCGAAAAGAACATTTACGGGGTGGATATTAACGAAGAAAGCGTGGAAATTGCCAAGCTCTCTTTGTGGCTGCGCACCGCAACCAAAGGCCGCAAGCTCACTTCATTGAGCCACAATATCAAGTGCGGCAATTCTTTGATAAACGACCTGGAAGTAGCCGGGGAAAAGGCGTTTAACTGGCAACAAGAGTTCCCTGAGGTGTTTGCGCAGGGTGGGTTTGATGTGGTGATTGGAAATCCGCCTTATGGAATCCTAATAGATAAGGAAACGCAAAAATATTATGATGAGCATTTTCCGTTGACAAGTTATAAAACCAACTTGTATGTACTTTTCGTTGAAAGGATGTTGCAAGTTTTTGAAAAGGGAGTTATTAATTTCATTATTCCAAAGTCTCTCCTATTCAATTCCTACTATGAAAGTATAAGGAGGTATCTTATTGAAAATACTGAGATAAATGAGATATTCACCATAACTGAAAAGGTTTTTGAAGATGCGGAAGTTGGAAGCAGTTTATTGTTTCAGTTTACAATAAAAGATGCACCCAACGTAAATAATGTAGTTAAGCTAGGGTCTGCTGAAAAAGTTAAAAATTTTATTACTCTCACGGGTATTACTGAAAATCATGTTCCACAGAGTTCCTTCTTAAACGTTCCTAACTGTGAAATATCTATTGTGTCAACAGATTCGCAGGGAGTGTTTGACAAACTTCATAAACTTAAAACCATACAAGATTACTACAAACTTAAAAACGGTCTTAACCCGGGGAACATTAAGCACATACTAATTTCAAATAGAAAAGAATCTGATAAACACAAACCGATTATTTGGGGCAAGGAGATATCGAGATACAATATTCAATGGGGCGGTGATTTTGTGAATTACGATGAGGATATTGGCGACAGAATCAGTTTGGATGATATAAAGTCAAAGGATGGAATGAATAAGCAAAGTCGAATTGATTTTGCTCTGCGAACGCCTGACCTATTTGAGAATAAGAAGGTTGTAGTTCGAAAAACAGGGGATTCGCTCATCGCGTGTCTGGACAAAAGGAATTATTACTTCGATACTCTTGTGCATGGGATATATGCAAAAAACGGAGAGTTTTCCGAAGAATACCTATTGGCCATTCTTAACTCAAAACCAGCAACATTATTCTACCGACTACTGCATGATATTCAAGGAAAAGTTTTCGCAAAGATTAGCTTGGACAATCTCGCTTCATTCCCAATTCCAGAGGGCTCACAAAGTCAAAGAAAAAAATTAGCAGAAAAATCCAAAGCAATGTTTGCCGCTACAAATGAACTGACACAGGTATCACAGAAGTTTCTAAAATTATTAACCAATGATTTAGGTATAGAGAAAATCTCAAAAAAATTAACTACATGGTATGAACTGGATTGGATAGGGTTTGAACAAGAACTGAAAAAACAAAAAGTGAAACTAACCCTCGCCCAGAAAAGCGAATGGATGGACTTTATTGAGGAGCAAAAGAAACAAGCACAAGCCATCGTGGAAACAATTAAGAGCGTAGATGCGGAAATTGACCAAATAGTTTATGGGTTGTATGGGTTGACGGAGGAAGAAATAAAAGTTGTTGAGGGAGGATAAATAAAAACAGGGTACTTCTTGCCCACGAGCATGCAGGCAAAGAAGATAGACAGTAATCAATTGTTGAAGAAGAAGAATTATGGCAAAAATACATACACTTAAGATTTCAAACTATCGAGGAATAAAAAACTTTGAACAAGTTTTTGGAATGACTGATTTTGTTTGCTTAATTGGGCGTGGAGATTCAGGGAAAACCACAATTCTTCAAGCAATTTCTGCTGTATTATCTCCTAACTGGAATTATAGTTTTTATGATACCGACTTTCATAATGGAAATATTGACGAACCAATTGAAATTGAAGCATGTTTGTATAATTTGCCACCAGAATTATTAAGTGAAACTAAATATGGATTACATAAAAGATTATTAAACAGTAGCGAGCAAATAATAGATGATTTATCCGACGAGGATTCTAATGATAATGTTGACATTATAACCATAAGACTTCAAGTTACAAAGGACTTAGAACCAAAATGGTACGTTGTTAATAAAAGAGAAAATCAAGATTCCGTAGAAATTAGAACAAATGACAGGGCAAAACTTAACGTTTTCCTCGTCTCTGATTATTTAGATAGGCATTTCTCATGGAGTAAAGGGAACCCTTTATACTCATTATTAAAGCAAGAGGTCTCAAATGAAGAAAAAAGCAACGTAATAATTGATGCGATTAGAGAAGCTAAGGAAAAGGTTGACGAGTACTCATTTAACCATTTAGACAAGGTCGTAAAAAAAGTAGAGACTACTGCATCTGGTTTAGGGTTAGATCTATCAAATACAACGACTACAATTGACTTTAGAGATATTTCAATTAGAGAAGGAAAAATTTGTTTGCATGATGACAAAGTACCATTTCGACAAAAAGGGAAGGGCTCGAAAAGACTACTATCTATTGCAATTCAAACAGAATTAGCAAAATCTGGAGGTATCGTTTTAATTGATGAAATCGAACAAGGACTAGAACCAGATAGAGCAAGATTTTTAGTAAACAAATTAAAGAGTCGCAAGTATGGACAGGTTTTCATAACTACTCATTCTAGTAATGTATTGGTAGAGCTTAATGCAAAAGATATTTTCTTAATGAAGAACAATGCAGACAAATTAGTTGGCTTTGATGAGCAATTTCAAGGATGCCTAAGAAACAATCCTGAAGCGTTTTTTACAAAAAAAATTCTTCTATGCGAAGGAGCAACTGAGGTTGGAATTTGTAAAGCTCTAAATAATTACAGAGCTTCAATAAGTAAAGATAACTTCGCTGTAATGGGCATTGGGATTGTTAATGGTACAGGATCTAATTTTGTTAATTACTGTAAGAATTTCAAAGAAGCAGGGTTTGACGTTTGTGTTTTTTGTGACTCAGATGATGACGCAATAAATAACAAGAAAACAGAACTTATAGCTCTGCGTATTGAAGTTGTTGATTGTGAGGGCGGAAATGCTATAGAACAACAGCTTTTTTACGACTTGCCCTGGGAAGCAGTTCAGCAACTTATTAATTATGCTATCGAGGAAAAGAGTGAGCAAATTGTGAAAACCTTAATCGAAAACCAGTATATAGATTCTTTACCTGATAATTGGTTTAATAATGATAATTCCAAAATAAGAGAAGCATTAGGTAAAGCTTCCGCTTTAAGAAAAGAAAAAAAATCTGGTGAGGTCATTCACAAGGGTTGGTTTAAAAGAATTGATCACGGTGAATTTATCGGGAAGGTTTGGTTTAATTCACTGCGTGAAATAACTGATAAAAAGTTATTTTCTCAATTTGAGAATTTATCCAATTGGATAGACAATGTTTGACTATAAAGAATTTGTTTCTCAAAAGAAAAGCATGTTAACTGCCCCTGCTGGATTTGGGAAAACTCATACAATAGCAGAATGCTTAAAACATACTCAAGAAAGTGAAACGCAACTTATATTAACCCACACTCATGCTGGTATTGCATCAATAAAGGAGAAAATAAAAAAACAAAAAATACCTAGCTCAAAATATAGTGTAGAAACCATTACGGGGTTTGCTCAAAAATATGTTCTTGCTTTCTATACTGGCAATGATATTCCCGACCAAGAAAACAATAGAGAGTATTATCCCTTTATTATTGAGAAAGCAACCGAACTTCTTAAATATAACTCAATAAAGAAAGTAGTATCAGCAACCTACAACGGACTTTTTGTAGATGAATATCAGGATTGTACTCTGAATCAACATGAGTTGATTGTTGTTTTGTCAAGCCTGTTCAATACGCGCATTTTTGGCGACCACATGCAAGGTATTTTTGGTTTTAATGAAACCCTAGTAGATCTTGATGATTCTTCAACTTTTTCTGAATTTACAAAATATGAACAAGAAACTCCCTGGAGATGGATTAAAGGTGAAAACCCTCATTTAGGAGAGAATTTAAAAAGCATAAGAAAAAAATTGGAAGAAAACCAAACTCTTAGTCTTGATTTATATAATTCTATTGAAACCTATACTTATGCTGAAGTTGATTTATATAACCCAAAGAAAAACTATAACAGGAAGGTAAGAGGTTTATTGGACGAAAAAAGTATTCTTATTATACACCCTGTTTCCTCAAGTATAAACCCAAGAATAAAAATCATCCAATTGTTCAATAATAGATTATCTTTAGTTGAGTCAATTGATGATAATGATTTTTATAGTATGTCACAATGTGCAGATGAAATCACAAAAGAAAATATTGTTCTACAGTTAAGAGATTTGTCATATAACCTATTTAATAAGTCAGGGTTAGATAATTGGTTTAACAATAAGGGATTTAAAAAGAAAACAAAAGGAGAAGAAAGAAGAAAAGTAGAACCAATTATAAATATGATTAGTGTTTTAGAAAACCGCATTTCATTTTCCATTATTTCTAATATACTTAGAGAAATAAACAACCTCGAAAAGGTAAGATGTTACAGAAGAGAATTGATTAACTCATTTTGTAAAGCATTGGAAGAAGCCGACTTTAATGGTGTTACTGTTTTAGAGGCAATGACTAATAAGAGAAATTCAATAAGGCGAATGGGTCGAAAGGTTATTGGAAAATGTATAGGAACCACCTTGTTAACAAAAGGATTAGAATTTGAAACCGTGGTTATTCTAAACGCACATAGGTTCGAGTGTCCGAAGCATTTATATGTTGCTTTAACAAGGGCATCAAAGAAACTTATTGTTTTTACAGAGAATGAAAAATTAACATTAAATTGAAAGTCCAGCAGGTAACAACTGCAAAGAGTTGAGGCCGCCGCCGGGTGCCCTTGACGAGAATCTCAATTAATGGGTGCCACGTGCCTTCAGAGACTGTGCCTAACGACAGCGCGTAAATAAGTGATAACAATTCACCGGGCAGCAATGATATTTCAACAGGTAGCAACCATATTTCACCACATAGGAATGATATTTTAACCGGTAGGAACGACATTTCACCGGGTAGGAACCGTATTTCATGTGGTAGGAACTATATCTCGTCTCGTAGGAATGATATTTCAGCCGGTAGCAATCATAAATAAAGTGGTAGGAAGCATATTTTAACCAGCAGCAAGCATTGGCAAGCGGGTCTAATCAATAAAACTACAAT
>JAJDAE010000339.1 GCA_029262035.1 Candidatus Zhuqueibacterota bacterium | reverse complement strand
TCATCCCATCTATATCACTTTGGCCGGGCTTGCCGGGCAGCTATTTGCAATTGAGTGGAAAGGGCAAAAATACAAGAAACGGTCAATTGTGATTCATAAATAACAGGAAACTTATTGCACTTTTGTTTTCTTTTTCGTATTTGTATTGACTGCTAAACTGACTTAGAGACATGGGTAATTCATGCTGTTCGACACCTTCTCAGATTTTTTCATCCTAACAGTTTTTTTATATCTTCTACAAAGTATTTTCATTTTTATCGGAATAGGGAAATTAAGGTACAAACGTACAAACACCCTGCCCCCAATCTCAATTCTGGTTGCGCTAAAGGATGAAGCCAATACACTTTCTGCCTGCATAGAGTCGTTGCTGAAGCTTGACTACCCAAAGGAATTGCTTCAAATAATTCTGATAAATGATCGCTCTCAAGACCGAACACCAGCCATTATAAGTTCATATGAAAAGAAATCAACACTCATCAAAATAGTAAATATTGAATATACAATCGCAGGGCTTTCCGGCAAAGCCAACGCCATTTGCCAGGGTATCGAGTACGCTGATGGTGAACTCATGTTGATCACAGATGGAGATAGCGAGGTGCTACCTTCCTGGGCAAAAACACACGCCTCCTATTATAAGGATGATGTCGGGCTTGTAGGGGGATTTACCTTGCTGGACAGAAAAAACGACAATACTTCCCTTTTTGGAAAAATACAATCTCTCGATTGGGCATATTTACTTTCCATTGGCGCCGGGGCAATGGGATTTGGACAACCGTTGAGTGTCCTTGGTAATAATTTTTCGTTCAGAAAATCTGCTTATGATGAAGTTGGTGGTTACCTTAATATGGGATTCACAATCATTGAAGACTTCGCATTAATGACAACACTGGTAAAGAAAACAACCTGGAAGGCGCTCTATCCCATTAACCCGAAGATGCTGGTTTACAGTCATCCCATGTCATCATGGCGGGCATTTCAAAACCAAAGAAAAAGATGGTCGGCTGGTGGCAAAGAGGTTGGTGTTTACGGCAAATCCCTGATGGCCGTATCACTGTTTTCCCACCTGGCGATTCCCTTGGCCTTTTGGGCAAGTAACCTCGGACTGGCACTAATCGGTACGGGTATTATTCTTGGAGCAGACTTGATTCTTCTGAGTCGCTCAACAAAAATTATTGACCGAAACGACTTGATCAAATTTTTCCCTTTATGGGAACTATTCTATTTTTTTTACACGATTTTTTTTACCCCGGTTTTGTTATTCCCAACAACTGTTCAATGGAAAAACATTTCCTACTCCTGGCGTTTTAACTGGCAAATCAAAAACATGATTGAGAAAAAAGCAATCCAATGATACAGGAACTATTTTTTGATAACTTTGCGTTGTTTTATCTCAGTAGCATATTTTTTATATTATATGCAGAAACCCATTATTCTTTTAAGGGAATTTATAGTCGCCTCAAAAAGAAAGAGCCGGAAATTATCGCAGATGCACCACACAGGGTCGAGCCCGGCTCTGAGATACCAGTTCTAGTTTTGGTTAAAGATGCACATTTACATCCTGTATTTTTAGAAGAAATCAATATAAAACTATCAAGCACCAAACAGCAGTCAGAACAAGTTTTTTATTACCAAAAAAAAATTGATTCGCAATTTTGGCATGACATAATCAAACTAAAAACGCCAATCCCAAACGGTGATGTTTTTCTTGATATCACTTTAACACTCGTTTGTCACAACAAAAAACTGCTTGTTAAAAACGACAATTACAAATGCTCAAGCCACGAACCACTCAAAGTCCAAATAGCCAAGACAAATTTACCGAAAACCAAAAACTGGCACTACGGCGAATTTCATTGCCATACTAACTTTACTGATGACCAGGTTGAATTTGGCGCACCGTTGGCAGCTACCAAAACTATGGCAGAAGCTATTGGCTTAAACTTTTTCTGCGCAACGGATCATTCGTACGACCTGGATGACCAACCTGACAACTATCTGCAAAAAGATCCTGAACTGAAAAAATGGAAAGCGTTGTGGCAGGAAGCTACAAAACTAAACCGTGAAAATGGCTTTGTTATCGTTCCGGGTGAAGAGGTTTCGGTAGGCAATCATAAAAATCAAAACGTACACTTTTTAATTTTAAATAATCCGGAATTTCTACCGGGTGATGGTGATGGCGCCGAAAGCTGGTTAAACAATAAACCGACGTCTTCTATTGAAAATACTCTTAAAAAAAGCAATTCCAACTCAGCTGCTTTTGCAGCACATCCTGCCATAAAACCTCCGCTTTTAGAGAGATTGTTTATCAGAAGAGGTAAATGGGAGAAGCCGGATTTATCTCATACCGGCCTCCATGGTTTGCAGATTTGGAATGGCAACCACGAAGGCTTTGAAGACGGAAAAAAGGACTGGATTGACCTACTGCTTTCAGGTAAAAAAGTTTTTATCTCAGGAGGCAATGATGCGCATGGCAATTTCAATCGATTCAGGCAGATAGGTTTCCCGTTTCTAACTATGCAGGAAAACCACAATAATATTTTTGGGGAAATTAAAACTGCGGTTTTCCTGGAAGAAAGACTTACTCTGGACTCGCTGTTGCAAGCAATGAAGAAAGGTAGAATGCTCATTACAGACGGCCCGTTTCTAGATTTAAAAATCATTTCAGGAAATAAAATTGGCAGACCCGGAGATACCCTCAAAGAAGATAACCTCGAAATTCATATAAAATGTCTTTCAACACCTGAATTCGGTTCCTTACATAAATTAAAAATATTTTTAGGAAATTTAGAAACTAAAAGTGAAAAGTTATATAAAACTGTTGGAGAATTCAAAGAGGCTTTCGAATTTGATAAAATTATATCCTTTAACAAATCCGGAAAGCCCTGTTACCTACGCGCAGAACTCTTTGCCAGGTCAGACAAAAAAGAGTTCTGCTGCCTGACCAACCCAATTTGGATCGAGGACTAAACTCTACGAAAACTTTCTCGCGCAGTGGCGCTGAGACGCTGAGACGCTGAGTAAAAATTAAAATTCTTCTAATCTATTAACTGCCCTTACGATACCATCTTTTAGTAAAGCTTCGCCAAAGTTAAGCAGATATCCAAGTTTTAATCCACTTAATTTTAGATGAGTTTGTATTTGTTTGCGCTCTGCCGGTGTAAATTTAGTTTTGATTTCAGTTCAACAATTACTTTCTCTTTTACTATAAGGTCTGCTCTAAATCCTTCATCGAAGACAATACCTTCGAACTCTATAGGTATCTTTACCTGCCTTTCTGTTTTAAGCCCTCGCTTATTCAATCGATGGGCCAACACCACTTCATAAACGGACTCAAGCAATCCCGGGCCAAGCTTTCTATGGATTTCAATAGCCTCCTCTATAATAATTGTACCGATTTCATTCTCATGCATTTTTCTCTTCTCTGCGTCCCAGCGCGATATATTGGCTTTGTTTTTAAAATTAAAATAATTTTATCTTTTTTACAATTTTCTTAAAGCTTCGGCCAAATTTTTTCGAACTTATTTGGATATGGCGTTCGCCCCCTTCGCCCTCACTTTGAGTTTCAATTCCATCAATAGTTTTTAGCTTGTTGTGAACAATAAAGCGTTCATAGCTACCCATTGGCGGTAAACTAACAACATCCCCTGAAGCCAAAGATTCCTCAGCCTTTTCCGTGGCAAATTTTTCCAGGTTAGCCACCGGATAAATGAATAAGGTAAAATTTTCACCGTTACGATATGTTCTGGTTTCGAAACTCTTGTTGTGATCAAAATGTCTATGAACTAGTTTTCGTTCGAATGAATTTAAACCTTTCACGGGTTCAGGTTTAATTGCATCAATCAAGTTTTCCTCAATTTTAGCAATCATCCCTTTTATATTGCTGTCCATCTGAGGCCTTGGTCTTCTATCTTGGCCTCTTCTCCGGCTGCGAAAATCAGACTTTTCTTTTTCTTCCATATACTTTTATCTCACTATTTATTAGAATTTAACATTTTTTGCGGTACTTGATTAAAGTCACCATTACTCATAAATAATAGAACATCACCAGGCGAAACTTTCTCCAAAAGGAAGTTAGCCATTTCATCATCAGCTGCTACAACCCAAGCTGGAATACCCCTTCGGGATAGCCCTTCACGAACATTTTCGATGGAAAGCCGTTCGTTTTCAGGTACTTTTTCCTGCGCAAATAAAGGCGTCATCACCACGCTATCTGCAACAGAAAGCGCTTCAACATATTTATCTTCAAAAATTTTTCTTTTACTGGTTGAGGTTCTCGGTTCGAAAATGGCCCAAATCTTTTTTTGTGGAAATTTACTCCGCACCGAACCAATTGTCGCTTTTACTTCGGTAGGATGATGTGCAAAGTCATCGAAAATTTGTACGTCTTTCACCTCCCCCAAATATTGCATCCGGCGTCTTACATTTTTAAAAGACTTTAGTCCTTTAGATATTTCTTCTGCTGATAGCTCTAATAAATGCGCTGAAGCAATAACAGACAAACAATTGTTAATCATGTGTTGCCCATGCAAAGGCGTTTCAAATTTTCCAAACAGGGTAGACTTATGAAAGACTGTAAATCGGGTTACCTGATTGTCAGCAACAATGTCTTCAGCACGCCACTCTGCTTCGGGGTTTGCGCCAAAAGTTACAAGGTTACAATAGCTCTGTTTGCTAAGTTCGCGAACAACCGAATCATCCCAGCATGAAACAAGATAACCATTTCTTGGGATTAGGCGAATCATTCGGCTGAAACTGATTTTAATTTCATCGAGGTTATTAAAAATGTCTGCGTGGTCAAATTCAATATTATTTAAAATCACCAAATCCGGAAGATAATGTAAAAACTTCGACCCTTTATCAAAAAAAGCCGAGTCATATTCATCACCTTCGGAAACAAAATGGTCTCCCTTTCCAACCTTAAACCCCCGTCCAAAATTCTCAGGAATACCGCCAATAAAAAACCCGGGATCGCGTCCTGCGCTTTCAAGCACCCAGGCTAAAATTGAGCTTGTGGTGGTTTTCCCGTGTGTGCCGGTAACCACACAAGAATATTTCCCTCGGATAAAAAACTCTTTCAATGCAACAGGGAGAGAGATGTAGTTCAATTTTTTCTCTAAAACAGCCTCAACTTCAGGGTTCCCACGCGACATGGCGTTGCCAACCACAACTAAGTCAGGCGGTGGCTCCAAATGTTGTTCGTCGTAACCAATATTTACATTGATACCAATTTTATCAAGAAAAGTACTCATGGGCGGGTAAACATTTTGATCGGAACCGGTAACATCGTAGCCGCATTCCTTCAGCATACCAGCCAATGCGGTCATACCTGTACCGCAAATTGCAATTAAATATATGTTGTGAATACTATCCGAGTTGCCAGGCGAAATTGTCATACATCTAAATCTTTCGTTGGAGCCAATAGTTACTACTCTTTCTTTGTATCATCAACTGCAAAAGAAAGCCGTACAACTTCATCTTCCTTTTGCGGGATATTGGGATTTTCGTTTTTTACAACCTGCTTAATTTGAATATCAAATCTATCTCTGGCAATCCAAACCAAATTTTCATCAGGTGTTAATGTAAACTCTGAAACCTTTTTATTATCAACTTTTACTTGCAACCAAATTTTTTTGCGGGCAGTAACTTCTAATTCAAGCGGTGAAATCACAATTTTCCCCTGATCTGCCTTTTGTTTTGAAATTGAAATATCTGCCATATCTACATATTCTTCAGTTTGTGTGAATTTCACACTATCCACAGGGTGTGCATAGATTTGGGCACGATATTGAAAATATGCAAACCCCAAACTAACAAGTAGAAAAAATGTTCCAAAACCAAGTGCCCACTCCAGCACTTTTTCACGAACCGGCAATTCTGCCATTTCAATTCTTGGCTGATGTACAATTGTACTTTCAGTCTCAACTAAAGCTAATTCAGCAGATTCCACTTCTTCAACAACCGGCTGCTCAACTCTGTTTAAATCACCGTATCTTTGTAAAATGTCCGAAGCGTCAAGTCCAAGACAAAGCGAGTAGGTTTTCAAAAAAGATTTAACATACGTCTCAGGTAAAAAAGTAAAATTATCTTCCTCCAGAAATCTAAGATGAGAAATACTCACCCTGGTTTCCTGGTGAACGTCTTCCAGACTTTTATTCAACGCATTCCGTGCATTTTTGAAAATTGCTCCAATTGACTCCATTTGTATCCCCACTTAATTTAGATTCATAAATTGTCGCATGGTTGAATAAAACTTTGTTACCGGAAATCCCATAACATTATAAAAACAGCCATCAATCTTGTTCACAAATAAAGCGCCAAAATCCTGAATGCCGTAGCCTCCCGCTTTATCCAATGGGCTTTTAGTTTCTATATAAACATCAATCTCTTCATCACCCAATTCGCGAAATGTTACCCCCGTTTTGCTATATTCACTAACACATCTGCCGTCCGGTTTTCTAAAAATCGAAAACCCGGTGCAAACAATATGAGTGCGGCCACTGAGTTTTCTTAACATCGTTTTTGCCTGCTTTTCATTCTCAGGCTTTTCCAGAATTTTATCATCCAAAACTACAATGGTATCAGCGCCAACGACAATACCTTCCTTAACATTTTCGGCAACCTTAACCGCCTTCTTATGCGATAGTTCTAAAACTTTAACTTCAGGATATTCAAATTCTTCTTCTTTTTCGTCCACCTCACTGGTGACTACTTCAAAGTTAAACCCCATCAATTCAAACAGACTTTTTCTCCGGGGAGAACCCGAGGCCAGAACAATTTTAGTTCCGTTTAAATTAAGCAGTTTATCTATGTTCAACTTGGCTTGCTCTCTAACATCAGTGTGACCGGACCATCGTTATGAATCTCTACATCCATCATTGCGCCAAAAATACCGGTTTCAACTTTTAGTCCGGTTCTCTTCAAACGTTCAACAAAAAACTCATAAAGCGGCTCAGAAATTTCAGGCAAAGCGGCTTCGATAAAACTCGGCCTTCTGCCCTTTTCAGTATTGCCATACAACGTAAACTGAGACACAACTAAAAATTCTCCATTTATATCTTTACAGGAGCAGTCGAATTTCCCTGCATCATCCGGAAAAATCCTCAAATTAGCACACTTGTCAGTCAGATAAACTGCATCGGCTTCAGTATCACCGTTTTTTATACCGAGTAAAATAACAAGACCGGAACCAATCTCACCTTTAACTTTTCCTTCAATGGAAACCGAGCCCCTACTAACTCGTTGAACCAGAGCTCGCATATACTAAGCGTAGAATCCCACAGCAATCGCCAAAAGTCCGGCAAACATATCAAGCTTGAGGTAAAAAGAGATCCGATTAAAAACGAGAGGAACTGGATTTCTCCACATAAATAAAACCAGAAGTAAAACCACTATATCTACACCAAATAACACCATGAGCAGGTAAGTCTCATTTTGATAGTGAGGATCAAAGAAAAAAGGTAATAGTGTAACCACTCCAAGTACAAAAAATACAACCGTCGATACTCTGAGTGCCGTTTGTTTTCCATATCTTATTGGAAGTGTTTTCAGGCCCCTACTGCCATCCGCTTCCATATCTTCTAAGTCTTTGATAATCTCCCGACCAAGATGAAAAAGGAAAGCAAAAAGTGCGGGAATTAATGCAACTTGGAAATTTTCGGCTGCAATTCCACCGTAGATAAAAGCTGAACCTGAAAAAAGACTTACAGCTAGATTCCCTAATAAAACTGTCTGTTTTAAACGGGTACTGTAAAAAAACAGGCCAATAGAGATGAGAATTGCAAAAATTATAAGACTTACCGTAATAAAGATAGAAAGAAAAATACCGAAAGCAAATAAAATTATTGCAAACTTAAAAGCTGAGGCTGACTTAATTTCCCCGGCTGGAATTGGTCGGAATTGTTTATTTATCCGGTCGATATCAGCATCATAATAATCATTGATGACGTTCCCTGCGGCCATTATCATCACAGCCGAAAAACAAGCAAGAATAACTCGCATTTCATGTCCGGGAATTCCAGCTAGAAATGCTCCAAAAAACACTGAGAGTGAACCCAGCAAGAG
>JAJDAE010000338.1 GCA_029262035.1 Candidatus Zhuqueibacterota bacterium | reverse complement strand
GTGGATGTATCTACCGGCGAATTTACCGTCGACGAAGTGCCTACCCATTTTCTTGTCGAAGAGCTCAACAAAGCCAACCCCTCCGAATTACTTTTTTCTGAAGAGCAAGCCGGTTTTATCGAAGGTAAAATTAAGGACGATAATTTTTTTCAAACCAAGCGTGAGCAGTGGACATTTTCCCGGGATTACGCCTATGAAACGCTGATTAAGCATTTCGGCACGCTTTCACTCAAAGGTTTTGGGTGTGAAGATCTGACAGCGGGAGTTTGTGCCGCCGGCGCAATTATTCATTTTCTACGCGAAGTCCAAAAGTACCAGCTTGTGCATATTACCCAGATTCGTCGTCGCTTGGGCGCTGAATTTATGAGCCTCGACAGCGACACGCGCAGGAATCTGGAACTGCTTAAATCTATGCGAGGAGGGACGTCCCAAGGCGCTTTAATTTCCGTGATGGATAAAACCAAAACTGCCATGGGGGGAAGGCTGCTGGTGCAGTGGTTGTTAAATCCCCTGCTCAAAGAAACCCAGGTAAAGGACCGTTTGGACGCTGTCCAGGAATTAAATGAATCAGAAAAAAATCTGAATGAGTTACGCGAGAACCTCGGCAATGTTGGTGATTTTGAGCGTTATATATCTAAAATTGTTACCAATCGTGCTTCTGCGAGAGACTTAATCGCCTTAAAAAAATCTTTGCAGCAGCTCCCCCTTTTGCATGTAAATTTAAAAAATATTGAGTCCAGCCAATTGGCAGAAATTCGGGATAAGTTAGACTTCCTTGAGGGGCTTGTCGATGAAATTGATAAAGCCATTGTTGAAGAACCGCCGTTGGCGATTACGGATGGCGGCATTATCCGCCGTGGGTATAATTCTGATCTGGATGATTTGTGCGATATTTCGTATTCGGGCAAAGATTGGATTGCGCAACTGCAACGCGATGAGCGTGAGAAAACAGGGATACCTTCCCTAAAAGTAAATTACAACAAAGTTTTTGGGTATTACCTTGAAGTAACCAAAGCTAACTTATCTAAGGTGCCGGAGTATTTTATCCGCAAGCAAACGTTGGTAAATGCCGAGCGTTTTGTCACACCGGATTTAAAAGAGTACGAAGAAAAAATTCTTCATGCGGAAGAAAAGATTGGTGCGCTTGAATACGAATTGTTTGATAGAATCAGGCAGAAGGCTGCTGCTGAAATTAAGACGATTCAGCACAATTCAAGACTTATCAGTAAGCTGGATTGTTTCGCCGGTTTTGCGCAACTCGCCATCGAGAACAAATATGTCCGTCCCAAAATCAATAGTGGTTCAAAAGTAGTGATTAAAAATGGCAGACATCCTGTGGTTGAAAAACTGCTGCCGTACGGCGAAACATTCATCCCGAATGATACTTTAATCGATAACAAAAAAGAGCAGATTCTAATCTTGACCGGACCCAATATGGCCGGAAAATCGACATTCTTACGTCAGGTCGGTTTAATTGTGTTGATGGCACAAATGGGCAGTTTTGTACCGGTGAAGCAGGCTGAAATAGGTGTCGTTGATAAAATTTTCACCCGTGTCGGCGCTTCGGATAATCTCGCCGGTGGAGAAAGTACATTCCTGGTTGAAATGAATGAAACCGCGAATATCCTCAATAATGCGAGTGAAAAAAGTCTTATTTTGTTAGATGAAATCGGACGCGGTACCAGTACTTTTGACGGCTTGTCAATTGCTTGGGCCGTAGCTGAATATCTCCACAATCACACAAGCGTTGCGGCAAAAAGTATTTTCGCTACCCACTACCACGAACTCACCGAACTCGCAATGATTTTGCCACGGGTTAGAAATTATAATGTGGTGGTCAAGGAATGGGCGGATAAAGTGGTTTTCCTTAGAAAAATAGAAGAGGGTGGATGTGACCATAGTTACGGCATTCAGGTGGCGAAACTGGCGGGTTTACCCGATATGGTGATAAACCGAGCAAAAGAGATTCTTTCCAATTTAGAGTCTGATGAGTTAACACCGGACAATACGCCAAAGCTTGCGCGAAATAGTAACAATTCCAAGCAGCCTCAGCCAAAACAAATTGATATTTTTGAAGAAAAAGAACGGCATCTACAAAAAGAAATAAATGCGCTAAATATAAATGAGATGACCCCGCTTGAGGCATTGACGAAACTCAATGAATTAAGTAAAATAGCCAATAATAAAAGTTAGATAGAGCCAAGTATCTACATTACTGAAGATTTAAGATAATAGTTTTGTAAAGGAATATAGAGGATTATTTTTTATGCCGCTTTACATGGACTTGCACAAAGCCTCTGATTACGATGTAGAACCTACAGTAGAGGAAATCAAGCAGAATCACATTGCAGATCTTGCTGTGCAGGAAAAGTATGGGGTCAGGTTTATTCAGTATTGGCTCAACGAGAATGATGGTTTGGTTTATTGCTTGATGGAAGCACCTGACAAAGCAGCGTGTGCGGCCGTCCATCAGGAGGCACACGGCTTCATGCCATGCACTATCATCGAGTTAAAGGGTGGCGACTATCAGTCTTTTATGGGCGAAGAAGGGAGAGTCAATGAATTCGATATTGTTGAAAGACCTGACCGGACTTTTGATCATGGTTACCGTGTTCTCCTTGCCATCTATGTAGTAGAGTCTATGCAAATTGCCTTAAACTCGAAATCGATAGCACAAATATTCAAAAAATTCCAGGGCCGCGAGATAAGCCGACCCGGAGACCAAATGCTGATCGCATTTAACTCAAGTGATAATGCAATAGATTGCGCTCATACCATTTTAGCAGAATTGAAGCAAAAAACCGCCGAAGTCCGGATAGGAATAAGTGCAGGCCACCCTGTTACCGAAAATGATTCCTTTTTTGGACCCGCAATTAAACTTGCAAACCGTTTGTGCAATATTGCTCAAAATGGCCAGATAGTTATTTCTACAGAAGCAAATCAGCTTTTGAGCACAGCATCTCAGCATAATATGAAAAACACATCGCTTAACACTGTTTCACTTCGGGATGAAGAATTCATCAACCGTTTGTTCGATTCCATGGAAATTATGATGGATAATGCGGACTTCAATCTTGAAACGCTGTGCCAAAATATCGGAATTAGCCGGGCGCAGTTATATCGAAAAATTAAGTCTCTCACCAACACTTCTCCAAATCACTTTTTGAATGAACAACGTCTGAAAAAGGCGCTGCGTTTGCTAAAACAAAGATTTGGCAATGTTGCAGAAATAGCCTATGAAGTAGGCTTCAGCAATCCCTCCTATTTTTCCAGTAGCTTCCAAAAACGCTTCGGCTTACTTCCTTCTGAGTGTTTGGGGCAAAAACAAAACA
>JAJDAE010000337.1 GCA_029262035.1 Candidatus Zhuqueibacterota bacterium | reverse complement strand
CGGTAAATTTACGGTTAACTCTCCCAATATTGAAGTTAGTCCGTTAAGTCTGGATTTTGGGTTTACTTTTCCGGATTCCGCAGTGGAAAGAACCGTACAAGTTGCCAATACCGGCACATATCAGCTCGCGATAAACAATATTTCTCTTTCCGGAGAAAATGCAAATAGTTTTAGTCTAGTTAGTTTTACATCACCGGTTATTATACCCACGGGAGAGGTTCGCCAGGTTCCCATCCAATTCGCCCCAGGTAATATCGGAACTAAAAATGCTTTTTTAAATATCGATAGCGATGATCCGGATGAACCGCGCGTGACTGTTGACTTGTTTGGCGAAGCTATGATTAGGCCGGAACCGGATATCCTATTAAGCGCAAGCGTAATCGATTTTGGAGAAATTGTTGAAAATACTGTTGAAGTGCGGCAGTTAGAAATTAAGAACGTAGGTACGGCAATATTGGAAATAAGCGAAATCCTTATTGAAAATGATAACCAAAGTGATTTTTCAATTGCTGGGAATCAGGTTCCTTTCCTAATTGAACCGGATGATAGTACCTCAGTGGATCTGACCTTTTCACCATCAAGCCCGGGGGCAAGCGAATCCACGATGGTCATTTTAAGCAATGATCCGGATGAAAACCGCTCGGAAGTTGCTCTGTTTGGATTGGCTACACCACAACCGGCTCCTGAAATTTTGGTTATCGTTGATTCACTTCGCTTCGAGGGTATCAGAGTTGATTCAACAAACACGCAATCGTTGACCATTAGAAACATCGGCTCCGATGTTTTGGTGATTTCCGAATTAAATCTTTCAGGACCCGATGCAAGTGAATTTGAGGTAGAAGGTCTCACATTGCCTCTTATAATTCAACAGCAAGATAGCGAAAGCATTGAACTGTCTTTCAGCCCTCAATCCATTGGTCTCAAAAGTGCATTTCTTGAAATTGTTAGCAACGATGCAAAGACGCCATCGCTTTCAATTCCCATTGATGGAGTGGGAAAAGAGGAGTCAAATATTTCCCTGGATATATCTTCAATTAAATTTGACGATGTATTCAGCGACTCAGCCAAGTCCGCATTTTTTACCATAAAAAATTCAGGGAATGCCGATTTAGAAATATTGTCAATTGAAACGACCGGCAGGAATCCTGGAGATTTTCTTATAGAAAATGTTGCTCCGCCATTCACTTTGATTCCCGAGGATAGCCAGGAGGTCGCGGTTGTTTTCTCGCCGCTGATATCTGGTGAGCGCAGTGCATTTATCGAAATTAGAACAAATGATCCCAATAATGCCTTGATATCAATTCCGGTCTCAGGTACTTCTCTGCCCCCCTTAGTGCCAAAGGTTTTTGTTAGCTCCGACACATTGACCTTTGGAACCTTGGAAATTGAAGCAGATTCAACCATTGTATTCTATATCGGGAATTTGGGTGACGCCAATTTGCGAATTGATGGTATGACCATAAAAAATCAAAACATTCCCGATTTTCTATTTGTCGCACCTGAGCTGCCTTTTGAGGTATCTCCGGGAGATTCACAAAAAATTGAAGTGATTTTTAGACCGAATAGAGACGGGCCGAAAAATGCGACCCTGGAAATATTAAGCAATGACCCCCAAAAACCGGTTATAGAAGTGATTCTTCAAGGTAAGGGTGTCTTTTCTTTTATTTTCATGACAAATGTTATTACACCGAATAATTCCTTCACTTGCGGGGATAGTGCAGTAATTGAAGTTGAATTTTTCATGGCAGGCGGTGTAGCCCCCATTGAAATTGTCTGCACGATAAATGACATGGAATTTATTGTGTCTGGCCAAAAACTGGCTGTGACCATTCCTGTGTTTTCTGACTCATTTTTGGTAGAAGTTGAATGCATCGCCAAAGATGGTCTGGACCGGATGCGATCCGGTCGTGATAGTATTGTTGTCTTAAATGCACCTGCACTCGTTTGTTCAACGACAATTGTTTCGCCTCCAAACAACGGTATAACCATTTTGGATAGCATTAATGTTTTGGTGGAGCATGAGACTTCTGGTGGTATATCACCCATTTCAAGTGAGTGTCGCATCAACGGCATATCGGCAATTAAACAAGACAGCCTGTTCTTTGCCAAAATACCCTTGGTACTTGGTGAAAATTTGATAACTGCTATATGCCTTGCAGAAGATGATTGCGGTTTTAAAGCGATTTGTTCTGACTCAATTTTTGTAACCAGAATCTCTGAAACGGTCTGTGAAGTAGAAATCATATCTCCGGAAAATGATGGACTTGTCTGCGATGGCGACGTCACAATCAAGGCTCGAGTCAAAATCCCGGATTTTGTAGGCATTGTTAATTTAACGACAATGATTGGCGAAGAAGTAGTGCCCATTTCAGAGGATTCTCTGTTTTCAAGTGAAATTTTATTACAGTCTGGGAGAAATTTAATTGTAGCCAAAGCAATAGTAGAGTTTGAAAATGGCCTGACTCTGGAGTGCGTGGATTCTGTTTACGTGAGTTTTGATGATATTATTCCGGAATGTAACTTTTGGTCTGATGCCGGGAAAATTGTTGGTGTGTTAACGGATAGTCTTAGCGGTCTGGCAAATATTGAAATTTTGCAAATTATAAATGCACAACTTGTGATCGATGAGTTTCAACCCGGAGCGAAGCAAATTCAGTTTCAGGTTCTTCCGAAAAACCCGGAGAAAAGTATTGTCTTTAACATGCAAGTTACTGATGTGTGTGGCAATTCTGTGATTTGTGATCCGGTGTATATAAATTTATTTATTGATAATTCGAGCAATTACCATGTTATAGATTTTCTTTATATTGATAGGTTTTTTACAGTTAAAAATAACGGCATCGAAATGATTCGCTGTAAGTTAAATCAAAAAGAATTTATTCTTTTTACTGAACAAATAGCCGGACGCCCAAAACCCAATTCATATCAGATTTCCAAGTACGGCGAGACTAGATTTGATCTATCTTCTGAATTAAAGGCAGGAAATAATCTGCTTGAAGTTCAACTTATTGGCTATCCCGGAGCTTCTGTCGAGCTTTTTCTTGCAGATCAAACTAATGGCGCAATGGATTATAATCTTGAAATTAACGCCGCGCCGCAGGAGTTTACCCTGAGACCGAACTATCCCAATCCGTTTAATCCTTCCACCAATATTGAATTTGAGGTGCCGGTGAAATATACTCAAGGTGTGCGTGTAGAAGTTCAAGTTTATAATATTCTCGGGGAGGTAGTGAATAATTTGATGGATGAATTCAAGCAACCCGGAATTTATAGATTGGCTTGGGATGGCACGAATAACAATGGCTTAAAATTGTCATCCGGCATTTATATTTTAAATATGCAGGCGGATAGCTTTTCGATGCAGAGACGCATGTTACTGGTAAAATAGTAAAATCAGGCTCAAATAACTTTTTCTGGTTTTTGACGAGCGTAGTCAAAGCAGAATAGATAACTAAGACCTAGTATTGAAAATATGATAATTTCGAGTAGACATTTCCTGCAGTTTTTGCTTTTACTGATAGTCCTGCAGAATGGGTGCTACAACCCTGAATACGAAATAAAGAAAAAGTTAAGGAATGCTGAAGAGGTTACAAAGATAGACGTATCTTTAGATTGGACGCATGATCCAATTTTTGATTATCCCAATGGACCAATGTTTCAAATAACGATGAGGGAGTTGCCGAAAGAAATTGGCAATTTCTCAAATTTAGAGGAATTGGCATTATCCCATAATAAACTGCAGAAATTACCAGAAGAAATGATTAAACTGCAGAAGTTGGAAACTCTAATAGTCTATGATAATAAATTAAGTGAATTACCAGGATTTATTTTTGAACTACCAAATCTACAGAGTTTAATTGTAGGACGTAATAAAATACAATTTTTCCCAAATTGTGTTTGCAAGAATAGTTTACTTGATACTTTGCGTTTTGAGCACAATGGTTTGAGAAGCTTGCCCGAGGATATTGACAAGTTTAAGAATTTAAAATTATTGGATTTAGGCACGAACTATCTAACCAGTCTGCCTGTACGAATAAATAGGCTAAAAAATTTAGTTGTTCTTGGGATTGCTAACAATAAGTTGAGTGTTCTGCCAGATTCATTGGATAATCTTGCAAAGCTTGAGATTTTTAACGCAGGTTATAATTCCATTTCAGACTTTCCAGAAGAGATCGTAAATTTACCGTTGTTAAAACAACTGTGGTTTTCTAACAATCGTCTCCGATATATTCCTGATGGGATTCATAAACTAACAAACCTCGAAGAGTTAGCTTTGAGTTCAAATTTTCTTTCTATAATTCCAGCAAGTATTGGTAAGTTAGAAAAGCTCCGGGGGCTATATCTTTCAAAAAACTCGCTGAATTCCGTGCCGAGCGAGATGGGGCAATTGAAATCACTAAAAAATCTATACTTAGGTGAAAATAAAATTAGCGAACTTCCCGACTCATTCTTAGGTTTATCAAACCTTAGAAGTCTCGATCTCAATAATAATCAATTTAAAGAATTCCCACGCGTGAGTCTTTATATGAAAAATTTATATCGACTTGATTTAAACGACAATCAAATCAGCGAAATACCATCCGAAATTTTTGATCTGAAAGAGCTAAGATCTTTGGATTTATCAAATAATCCAATTCATGAGCTGCCAGAAGAAATCTATCTAATGCCAGATTTGACGCTATATCTAAGAGGATGTCCCGTTGAAGAAATTTATGAAGAAAGACGATTGATGGAGAAGCCGCTAAAAATATAGTAAACCTTCTGCTTGGGCTAAAACAACTCTTCCTGTCCATTTTTGACCCGACGGAAATGCTTCTCCGTCAAAAGTATTTTTTGTTCGTTAAGCCGATACTTTTTGCAGCTTAAGTCAAACAATTTTTGGATTGCCTCGGCACGGACACCTTCTCCGGTGAACCGGTTGTTAAAGCGAGGATCGTTCAGTTTACCCGCTCTGGTTTCTTTAACAAAATTTAAGACTTTGTTGGCTCTGTTGGGGTAATTTTGCACAAGCCAATTTTGCATTAGTTCTTTCACAGAATGGGGAAGCCGCAAAAGTATATAGCCTGCATTTTTAGTTTTATGCGTAGAAATTGCCCTTAAAATTGGTGCGATTTCATGATCGTTTAGTCCGGGTATTACCGGCGCTATTAAAACACTTGTTGGAATTCCTGCTTCATTTAATTTGTTCAGAGTTTCGAGCCGCATTTGTGGAGATGAGGTTCTGGGTTCCATTTTTCGTGTCAACTTATGATCTAATGTTGTAATTGAAATACAAACATGAACCAAATTAAGTTTAGCCAGTTCTTCTAAAATATCAAGGTCGCGCAAAACAAGTGCGTTCTTGGTTATGATGCCAACAGGGTTTCTAAATTTCAAAAAGACTTTTAAGCATTCCCTCGTAATTTTTAGCTCTTTCTCAACCGGTTGATAGCAATCCGTATTGCCGGACATGGCCACCACCTGAGGCTGCCAGCTTTTTGATTGAAATTTTTTATCAAGAAGTTGCGGTGCGGATTTTTTGATAAATATCTGCGATTCAAAATCCAAACCTGCTGAAAATCCGAGGTACTCGTGGGTAGGGCGGGCATAGCAATAGATGCAACCGTGTTCACAGCCCCGGTACGGATTCAGGCTAAACTTAAATGAAATATCCGGGCTGTTATTTTTTGCCAGAATTTCTTTTGTGTGATCGAAAAAGTATTTTGTTTGGTGTTTTGTTGATGGCGGTATATCCATTAAATCGGCATCTTGCTCAACTCTGATTTCATCAAACCGATTTTTGGGATTATAATTACTTGCCCGGCCTTTTAGTTTTGGAAGTGATTTTTTAGATGAATACGACATACGAAAAGTATACGCATGTACACCAAAAATATCAACTAGGTTTTTGGGAGGGCGGAAGAAAATTTATTTTTGGCCGAGCTGTTTAAGCCACTGCTCATTTCCGAAAGGCATGCAACTGAATTTATTTACAAAGGCATTCATCCTTTTTTCAAAGCGAGCCTTGGCATTGGGG
>JAJDAE010000336.1 GCA_029262035.1 Candidatus Zhuqueibacterota bacterium | reverse complement strand
GAGGACTCACAACTTTTCTAGTTTTTGAATAATTTGCACTTCACCCTGAGCGGAGTCGAAGGGCGACTCTACAGCCTAAACACCTATAATCTTAACAAGAATTAACATGAATTTTGAAAAAATACGTCGATAAATAAACATTAAACTTATCAAAAGAAAATAATCAAATGGCAAAAGATAATTTCAGCAAAATTATAATTGGAACCATCGTTGTAGGTGTCGTGATATTAGTTTTGGGTATTTGGCTTTTTCTCCGCACCGAACCGGAATATCCCGTTGAGCTTGGTATGGAAAGCGATGCTATGGCAGTGGTAAATTATTATCACCCCAAACGTATTGAGTTGAGAAAAGAGCCGTCCGAATCCAATTTGGTATTGCCGGAATTACGTTCAGCAGAGCCTTTGTATGGGCGTCTGGAAATGGGCAACAGTGAGGATCCTATTATCTCTATTTTGCTCGATGAAACCCACGATCAGGGCATCAGCTTTTTGTATATCGACAAAAATAACAATGAAGATTTTACGGATGATGATGAAGCAACCTGGGATGAGGTCAAGCGTGATTATATGATTAAAGAGGTACTCATCGATGTTGCTTACAATGGCATCGCGCCGCAAACCGTGCCTTATCCTGTCAGTTTTTATCGATATAAAAAACGGCTTAAGGATTCAATTGTGGCATTCAGAAATGGCTACCGCGAAGGCAAGTTAGCGATAAATGACACCGTATACCGCCTGGCTATTTTTGATGATAATCTGGACGGCATGTTCGATGAAATGGATAAGGGCGCCATTGTAATCGACCTGAATCTGGATGGTGCGCTCAATGGCAAAACAGACTCCGATGAGTATTTTTCACTTAAAAATGCCTTTGCTTTTGGACAGGAAACCCTCAGAATTAAACATATTTCACCGGCTGGGGATTTGCTCACATTTGCTGCGATTGATTCATTTTTTACACCGCAGCAGACACTCTCCCAAGACCTGGATGCACCGGTATTCCGCAGCCTGGATATTAATGGAAATTTGGTGGATTTTGAGAAACACAAAAATAAAGTCGTACTCATCGATTTCTGGGCAACCTGGTGCAAGCCCTGGGAAGAAGAATTAGGCGCGTTAAAAAAAGATTATGAGCGCTATCATGCACGGGGTTTTGATATTATCGGCATGAGCCTGGATTATGAGGTTAGCGCGGTCTCAGAATATGTTAATAAAAACAGTATCGACTGGCCGCAAATTGCCGATGGTAACGGCTGGTACATGTCTTTTGTAGATGTCTTCAAAGTGGATGCTTTGCCAAGGAATTTTCTGGTTGATAAAAACGGTGTGATTCGGTATAAAAATTTGTATGGGAAGAATCTTTCCTCGAAGATTTATGAGCTGCTGACTGAGCCGGAAGTGGAGTAGGGGGGACGTTCATAATTTTGAGGGTTTTATTTAATCAATTCTTTTATTGCCTTATCAAAAGAAACTGCGTCGGATGCTTTGGTTTTGGCCATATCATACTGCCGAATATCTTCCAACTCCTCTAAATCTTCAACCACTTTTTGCCACTCTTTATAGGGCAAAACCACAGACTTTTTTTGGCCATTTTGGTCTACAATATATTCTTCATGGAACGTATACATGCAGCACTCCTGTTTTGTAATTTTAGCCTACGAAGTTTATGAAAAATTCAATTCTAAGTCAAGTTCTTTCAGTTACCAGTTAATCGGTTGTACGATGCAAGATTGAGTCTAAGAATCGTATGTCTTTAAAGTAGATGCTTTGCCGAGAAATTTCCTGGTTGACAAAAACGATGTGATTCGTTATAACAATTTATGTGGCAAAAATCTCTCTTCGAAAATTTATGAGTTGTTGAATGAGCCGGAAGTGGAGTGAGGCGAAAGCACAAATTGAGTTGATGTCATTGCGAATTCCACGCTTTTCAGTGGAATGAAGCAATCTGGTAGCCCGCAAACCGGGACTGCTTCAGCAAAAAACGCTTCGCAGTGACAGACCAGTTTTTTGGGGTTATAATCCTTAACACATAAAATTTCTGCAATTAAACCTTGCAAATTAAATCTCCCGGAAATATATTTAACCAGTCTTCAGATTTGCAATCACTTTACTAAACACGAGTTGTTTCCCAATTTCGGAGTAGTCTCAAGGCTAATTGAAGAAGGTTATTACGCGAGTCATTTTTGCCATGTATAAGGTTTTATGAAACTATCATAAACAGTAGTTAGCAGTATAAATAAAAATGGTCACAAAAAATAAAAAATCAAAGATACCTTATTCCACATCACCTGAAGAAATTAAGGTACTGATTAAGAATTCAGTTCAGAAAGAGAATATTGGTGCAATCCATCAAGTAACTCTCAAAGAAGGGCCAAGAACGTTTAAGTTTGCCACAGTAATGGAAATAATTGACCCTTCTACTGCTGAAACTCATCATTATACCTTACGTATTGATTCAGTTGATAGATTAAAAGCTGGTTGGTTTGGTAAACCCGACAAAAGTGTTTCGCTTTCGAGCGAGGATGGAAACGAAATATCAAGGTTAAGAGATTTTTTAGTCGCAGAATTGGGTGGCGAATTAAAAAGTGATGAAGACGAATTGCATATAATTAGTGGAGGGGAGTTTACGAAACTTCAAAATTTGTTGAACTATCTTCCGGTTTTGAATTCTTCTGACCAACTTCAGCTAGTTAAGACAATTTTAAAAAACATTGAATCAAATGAAATTAATACAAAAAGCTTATTACAAATCTTTAATGAATCAAGTGGTGAATTAGTAAAATCAATCGGAATTGCCGCGAAATTAATTGATTACAAAAATGCTTACAATGAGTTATCTGAGCTAATCAGCAATAATGAAAAATCTGAATCTAAAATTCAGAAATTATTAGAATCAAATCCGTGGATGTTTGGGAGTGAATATAGTGAATTACTTGAGAGAAGAAAATGGTCGAGAGATGAAAATTTAGATTTTATGCTTAGAAGGACTTCAGATAGTTTTTTAGAAATTATTGAAATCAAAACTCCAAATGAGAAAGAACTGTTAAAATATGATAATTCTCATGATTCATATTATCCTTCATCTGAATTATCTAGAGTGATTGGTCAAGTTCTTAATTATATCGAAAAAATAGATAGAGATAGAGATTCAATAATAAGTAAAGATAATTGCGACCCATTAAAAATTCGTGCGAAAATCATTATTGGAAGAGATGGTGAAAAAGCACAGCAAGATGCATTGAGATCTTTAAACTCCCATTTGCACAGAATCGAAATTATTACTTTTGATCAATTATTGAGAATAGCAGAGCGAGTCTTAAATATATTTGAAAAGGAGAATATTCAACCAGTTGAAAAAGTTGAAGATGATGATTTGCCATTTTAGTGCACAATGCTTATAACAAGCCAATTCATCCCCGTGTACCCCGGATATAAAATTGGGGGGCATGCGTCTTCAGACCATGCCTAACTGGAGTTTCGAAATAGCATAATGTTAGAGAATACCACCAAACCTCGAAAAAAACTAACACGTTATGTCAGACTGAGACCATTGGGCAAAAATGTTTCTTTTTTCTTGAAGTTGACGATTTGTGTGTATATTATAGAAAAGTTTTCCTAAAAGCTCACCTACTAGAGGAAAAAACATGAACTTTAGAATTGTTTTTACATCCTTTGTTTCATTGGTTCTTATTTCAATATTAAACTTCTCATGTACTCCAAAGCAAACACAACCCGTTCAGAAAAGTAATTTAACCGCCGGTACTGTAAAAAGAGAAATCGTGAAGGGCAAAACTATTCAAGCAGATGTATTAAAGTTATTTGGCTCTCCCAATCTTATGACAATGGATAGTGATGGTAATGAAGTTTGGAATTATAATAGAATGTCATACACAACGACTTCCGGTTCAGATGGTGGGAGTTTGATTTTTTGGTCTGGTAGCAAAGCGATGAGAAGTTCAACAACACAATCATTTGATCTAATTATCGTATTTGATAAAAGCCAAATTATTAAAGATTACCGTGTAATATCCGCAGCCTATTAAAGGATACCTGATGAGGTAACTCAAATGTATAGAATTGAAATTACTATTACTATTATAGTTCTTTTTGCCATTGTTCTTGTTGGTTGTGCAGTCGGCCCAAAGTTATCGCCAATGCAAATGAGAGAAATCACGACTCAACTGATAAATGGAGCCTATGAAGATACATATCGATCAGCACTTACTGTACTACAAGATCAGGGTTATATAATAAAAAATACAGATATGGAGAGTGGGTTGATTATGGCACAGGTTGATCGTGCCACTTCTGGTGGCAGTCAGTTTACTCAGGCCTTATTCTTAGGGTATGTTGCCGATAAAGGTACCGATGTTGAAGTTAGTTGTGTGGTGAACAAAATAAGTAATACGAATACGGAAATCCGAATAAATATTCAGGAGACTAACTATGGTCAATCATCTTGGTTGAGCGGTACATCAAAACAGAAAGTTAAACAAATTTATGAACCGGAATTATACAGAAACCTTTTCAATGCAGTCGAATTGGAAGTCAAAAGAAGACAGGCTATAAGTGGCATGTCAAACCAGGGTGTGGCAACTTCAAGCATGGGTGCAGTCATTCCAATGGAAACCACCGCTCCCAATTCTCAACAAGATCTTGAATCTATAATACCTCAACAGCAACAAAATCTTGAACCCATAATACCTCAAGAGCAAAAGAATCTCGAACCTATAGTGCCTCAAGAGCAAAATTTTTATCTCAATATAATCAAAGTTTTGAGGAGCCATGTTTTAATACAATCAGATAGTCCAGATGATTTCGATGTTGGTGAAACTTATGAAGTTGTAAGGGGTAATGAAGCAAATTATGTTGAAATTGGCAGCGCAAAAGTTGTTAAAATCAAAGGCAGTACTGTTGCTTTGCAAGTGATCCAGAGTTCAGGGCCAATTCAAATTAATGATAAGATAAAATATAATAAATAGGGTTCTCGTCCACATAAATACTACCGTTTTTCATGTTAATAATGCACGGGTGGCCAGGATAAACTAAAGTAAGAAACCCGTCGTGTAGTTAGCGTCTAGAGCGTGCCTATCTATTTCACTATTTTCAAGTTTTCTCGATTCTTTTTTTTAAATCACCAAAAGCCTGTTTCGCTGGTTTGTGTTTTCCGGCCTTCCAACTTTTATTACTTTGGGTGAGCATCTTAATCAGGGCTAAACTTTCTTGATTTTGTTCACTTGGTTTCATCTTATGTCCATGTTAATACGAGTTGAAAGTAACTGTAATTTCGTTCATTCGCAAGAGAATAGTACGGTTCTCTGGCATCTCCTAACCTCAAGTCTCAAACCATTTGTACTTTACCCCCTAAACCTCTATATTCGTAGAATTTTAATTTAAGGCAACTGATTGTTTACGTACGAAAAAGGCATTCAAATTACCGGCCTGCCGCTTTGGCTGGATTCTACCCGAAAAGTTGATACTTGCGTGGTTTCGCACGCACACATGGATCACGCAAAAAAGCACCGTCAGATAATTTGCACAGAACCCACAGCTAAATTCCTGGCGCGGAGGCTGGGAAAATCTCCAACCACCATCCTGGATTATAACGCACCTTATGAATTTGAAGATTGCCAGATTACGTTATTTCCCGCAGGGCATATCCTGGGTTCAGCCCAAACATTGGTTGAAAAAGATGGCTGTCGCCTGCTTTATTCGGGTGACTTTAACACCATCCCCGGCAGAACAGTTGAGCCCATCGAAATCCCGCAGGCTGATACTTTAATCATGGAAAGCACATTTGGCCGCCCTTATTATCGTTTCCCGGCGCGGCGTATTGTGGAGCAAAATCTCATTGATTTTGTGCGCAGGAATTTTCAACAGGGCAATGTCCCTGTGGTGTCGGGTTACACTTTGGGCAAATCTCAAGAGGCGATGAAGATTTTAGGGGACGCCGGTTTTAAGTTGAGCGTGCATGGCTCGGTAGCAGTTTTGGCCAGAGTTTATGAAAAGTTTGGAATCGATTTTGGCGACTGGCAAAAATTTAAGCGCGATGAAATAGAGGGCAAGGTTTTGGTGATTCCGAGAAACGCCATCCAATCCCGCATGGTTGAGCGCCTCGAAAAAAAGCAGATTGTTTTTCTTTCAGGCTGGGCAGTTAGCCGCAAAATGAAATACCGCTACGGCGTAGATGAAGCCTTGCCGCTCAGCGATCATTGCGATTATGGCGGCCTGCTGGATTATGTCCGCAAAGTTAATCCCAAGAAAATTTACACGACTCATGGCTTCGCTGATTTCCCGAAATATTTGCAAGACCTTGGCTTTGATGCCAGCCCGCTGGAAGAGGTGAAGCAGGTGGAGCGAAGAGTAGAGAGTAGAGAGTAGAGAGTAGAGAGTAGAGAGTAGAGAGTAGAGAGTAGAGAGTAGTGCGTGGAGCGAAGAGCGAAAAAAATAACTCGACACCAGAACTGGAAACATATTTATAGCGAGGATATTTGAGCGCTTCTTTTACGAGAAACAATTCAAAAATTGCATCAAGGAATTGAAGGAAAAAATACATTCAAAAATGTGGCGCTCAATAAATCAATAAAACGAAGAATATCATGACAATGTCTAAAAAAATTAACGCAGAGATGCAGAGTTCCGCAGAGGTTTTGCTTCTTTCCAGTAAAAAAATAACACAAAAGTATCAAGGCAACCTTAGCTACCCAATTTATTATTTTAAGATTTTTTCTGTTTTCCTCTGCGTGTTTTGCGCCTCTGCCTTAAGTCTTTTTGATTGCGGCAAAGAGCCAATATCGGGCATCAGTATAAATTTTCGGCTTACTTGTTTAAATGTTGATTTGCGACAAAAGCCCACACAAAACAACATAGATCCTTTTTAAAGATGCCGAAGTCAAAAAAATACCTCTCTGAAAATGCTGTCACTCAATTGAGCGAGCATATTCAAGCTGCGGGTGGCAATGAAGTATTCTTTGTTGGCGCTGTCAATGAAGATAAAATTGTAACCGAGGTACAGGTTTACGCGCGTGGTAACGAGTTTGAAGCGCCTGCTTTGCTGCAGGTTGCCAAGCAGGGGGAAGTGGTACTGCACAACCATCCCAGCGGTACATTGCGGCCATCTTCTGCCGACACAGGCGTTGCTTCAATTCTTGGCAATGATGGCATCGGTTTCTACATCATAAACAATGATGCGTCGGAAGTCTATGTTGTCGTCGAGCCGTTTGCTGAAAAGAAAACTGTTCCGGTAAGCCCGGAATCTTTAGGAGAGTTGCTTTCACAAGGCAGTAAAATCGCCAATAATTTGGAAGAATACGAGTATCGCCCGCAGCAGATTGAGATGATGGCGCTGGTAGGAGAAAGCATCAATGAGAACAAACTTGCGATCATCGAAGCGGGCACCGGCACCGGGAAAACCCTCGCTTACCTGTTACCCGCTATTTTATACGCGGTGGCTAATAAGGAACGCATCGTAGTCTCCACTAATACCATAAACTTGCAGGAACAGCTCATCAACAAGGACATCCCTTTTCTTCAAAAAGTTTTGAAAGATAAGTTTAACGCCGTTTTGGTAAAGGGCAGAAGCAATTACGCCTGTAAGCGCAAGCTTGCTGAAGTCGATCTGGAGCCGGATTTGTTTTCCGATGAAACCGGTAAGCAAGAGTTGGTCGCAGTTTTGGAATGGGCGAAAAAGACAAGTGACGGCAGTAAATCCGAGTTGAGTTTTATCCCGAAACCCGACGTTTGGGAGAAAGTGCAATCTGAGAGCGATACATCGTTGAAAGTAAAATGTCCATTTTATAATGAGTGCTTTTTCTATGCGGCGAGAAGAAAGGCAGCAGTTGCAGATATTTTGGTGGCAAATCACCATTTGCTATTTGCCGACCTGGCAATCCGGGCGCTGATTGGCGCGTCTGAAAATGCCATACTGCCCACCTACGACCGAATTATTTTGGACGAAGCGCACAACATCGAGGACGTGGCGACAAATTATTTTGGAAACCGGGTTACCTCCCTGGGCGTCAAACGTGTAATCAACCGGCTTTATCTTGAAAAGAAGGGCAAAGAAAAGGGGCTTTTACTCTATCTTTCCAACAAATTAAATAAGTCTGCCAAAATAATCCCATACAATGATTTCATTGCTTTGCAGGGTAAAATTGAGCAGGATGGCATCAAGGCAATTAAGGCGCTTAATTTTATACTTTCTGCTGCAATGGATCAAATCTTTGATGCCGTTGCAAATATAAGTCGGGGCGATCCCACTGCCGGTGAAGTTAAGTTGCGCCTGACAGGCAATGTGACTTCAACACCGTTTTGGCGGGAAAGCATTCTTGCAATCGTTAAAAAACTAGTGAATGAAATCCGTAAAGTCACGACCAGGCTGGACGGCGTTTTATCCAAAGTTGAGGAGTTGCAACGCAAGATGCCAGCCACGCTTTCGCTTTCCATCGACGTTAAAGCGCAACTCGACAGGTTAGACAGCATCGCCACAAATATCGAACAAACCTTGCTGGAGTCAGACGATTTACATGTGCGCTGGATTGAAATTAAAAAGGGATATGGCGATATAAATATTGTCCGGCTGCAATCCTGCCCATTGAACGTGGCGCCAATTCTGAAAAAAACGGTTTACGAGAAATTTAAGAATGTGGTGCTTACATCGGCGACCTTAGCAGTGCAAGGGAACTTCAATTATTTGAAAACCCGTTTGGGGCTTGAAACCTACCAGGCTGATAAATTGATTTCAGCTCAGCTTTCTGCGCCATTTGATTATAAAAAGCAGACTTTAGTCGCAATACCTGTTGACGTTCCGGAGCCCAATAGTCCACTCTTTCTAGATGCCATCCAGGAAATGATTTTTGAGTCGATTCAGATTTCAGAAGGCCGTGCTTTCGTTTTATTTACATCCTACGGTTTACTCAACAAGGTTTTTTTCTCGCTTAGAAAAAAAATAAATGAGCTTGGCATCAACGTCTATAAGCAGGGGGGAGAGAACCGTCATAGTTTATTGCAGCGGTTTAAGGAGGATGTATCATCGGTTTTGTTTGCCACCGAAAGTTTCTGGGAAGGCGTGGATGTTCATGGCCGGTCTTTGGAATCCGTAATCATCACAAAACTACCCTTTAAAGTGCCGAGTGAACCAATTATTGAAGCGCGAATTGAGGCTCTTGAGAGAGACGGCAGAAACGCTTTTTTGGAATACGCTGTTCCCCAGGCTGCGATCAAATTTAAACAGGGCTTTGGCCGATTGATTCGCAGGAAGTCAGATCGCGGAACGGTGTTAATTCTCGATAAACGTGTGGTACAAAAGAACTATGGTCGGGTTTTTCTGGATTCTTTGCCAGATTGCACGAGGGCAACAGGGACACGTGCCGAGATTTTGCAAGCACTCCGTGAGTTTTACTAAAAGAAAATCTCGGACTTACGTTTCAATATACTCGTTGACAACTTCCAACAGTTCTCCCTGTTTGAATGGTTTGAAAATTCCTGTGCTAGCTCCAAATTGCAGCGCAATCTGCAAAAACGGTGAATTGGTTGAGCCGGTTATGGCAATAACGGGTATTTCCGGTTTGATTCTTTTTATAGTCTTTATGGTTTCCAAGCCTTCCATTTCCGGCATAAGAATATCCGTAAGAACCAAGTCCGGAGCATTGCGGTTAAATTCATCGATGCCCTCTTTTCCGTTGGTAGCCTGAATAACTTCAAAACCATTTCTGGTCAGGATTGTAGTAATTGTCTCGCGAGTAAAGTCTATGTCATCTATCACTAAAACTTTTGACATTTTGTCCTTCCATTCAATAATGTAAATTTTGGCCTACTATTTTGTAGTTTGTATCGTAGGGTTGTTTTAATTTCTTGAATTTGAGGGTAATATGTTTTGGTTTTATATTATTTGGAAGAAATGAAAAGGTGGTAAGATAGTAGAAATTCTAAACAGTGTGTGAACGAGAACTCCTGGGCGCTGTCTTTCTGGGCGCGAACCCTCAAATGTGGCACTTGAGGCAGAAGAGGATGCGCGAAGAATCTCCTGCCGGGTGAGAGATTCTTCACACGGCGGCGGCGATCTTGAAAAGCAACATATGAGATTTTGTGTTCAGAATGACGTGGAATTTTTGGTTTTCGGTCAAGCACTAAATAGTTTAAAGCAGGCCTGATAACTTAGCGCTAATATTTTTTAAACGATTCTGTTCATTTTTAAACGCACGCTTTACATCACTGTCTTCGTAGAATCGTATCCGTGGGGAAATGGTAGTCACATAAAAATCAACTTTTACGTTCCTGTACGCCGAGTCGGTGTGAAACTTTAATCTGTTTTCCAATTCATACTTAAAAGGAAACTCAAAACCAAAATTAACTTTGGCGGCTACCTCGATACCCCTAAGTTTATCAGAAATTTTTTCATGTTTGAAAACTGGTTTTTGTTGAGAAAGTTTGTTCAATTTTTTAAAACTATCCAGCTTCGTTTTGCCAAGGAGAATTTTCAAAGCTTTTATCTCGTGAGATGTATCATTGTCAAAATATTCAACGCCATCATTTTGAAGTGTCTTGACATGAATATATGTGAAAAGTTTAGCATCAGAGGTCGGTAAGTTCAGGTCAGCGCAAATTGCACTGATTTTTAAAGCGTCATCATAGTATTTTTTGAAAAAGGATTCGGTCTGCATAATTATAGCAACAGTTAAATTCGTATTCTATTTATAATAAGAATACGCAAATATTTAAACTTTGAATAAAGTTGAGAGAATGAAAGTTTCGTTTTGTTACAGTCCGACCTTATCAATAAACATAAGAGCGAATAAAATAGGGAGATAAATGATTGAGACGTGCAATAAGCGTTTTGCGTGGGCATTGGTTCGCCTAAGGGCAGCTCGTACGCCATAAACGAGGAAAATAATGCCAATAACGAAAGCGCCAACAAAGTAGATGGCTCCGGTTAGACCAAAGACGGTAGGCAGAAGGCTGACGGATAAAAGCGCCAGACAATTTGAGACAATATGTAAACCGGTGCTGTAGCCGTCTTTATCAATTGCCGGCAATACAGGGAAGCCGCCCCTGGTATAATCGTCTCTGTAAATCCATGCAATTGCCATAAAATGCGGGAGTTGCCAGAAAAATAAAATGGCGAAAAGTGTCCAGGCTTCGATTGAGATTTCACCGCGAACCGCAGCCCAGCCGCCCATGGCCGGCAAAGCGCCAGGTACAGCCCCAATTAAAGTTGAGAGATGCGTCTTACGCTTTAGCGGCGTGTAGATAAAGACATAGCTGGAAAGTGTTAACGCAGCTAAAAGAGCGGTCAGCGGATTGACTCTCAGAGCCAACCAGCTAATACCTAAAATTGAAATCGTGATGGCGAATAGTCGTACATTTGCAGGCGTAAGCCGACCTGCTGGTAAAGGCCGATTTTGCGTACGTTTCATTTTTGCATCGAGTTTATATTCAATCAATTGGTTGAATGCGTTGGTGCCGCCGGCCACCATCCAGGTAGCAATTACTGTCTCAATCAGTAAAATAATATTCATACTGGTTCCGGAGCCTAAATAAAATCCACCCAGCGTGCTGATTATCACCATAAAGGTGACGCCCGGCTTGGTGAGTTCCCAGTAATCTTCCAATTGTACTTTAAGCTTTGATAATTTCATAGATATCATTTTATATCGTTGTTAATGGTTCAGATATATAGTTTGTTTCTTTTGCAATAACGGGTTTAAGCAAAAAATATATTTTTAAGGTCAGGTAGAGTGAGTTCCCTAAAATAAAGGCGCCGGTAGCAACATGAGCTGTTGTTGGTAATACTGCTTTTTGCGTCCAGATGGTTATAGCCGCCAAAGTAATTTGAAGAATCAAAGCGCCTGTTAAAGTATAGGCTGGTATAGTGAGCTTTGGTTCATTTCTAAAGTTAGTAATAATTTTAATGACAGTATATAAAATAAATATGGAAACAAGTACCGCACCTATTCTATGCAAAAAATGGATAGCAATTGCCTGCGTTGTAATTTCAGGGATAATTTTACCAAATGCCAGCGGGAAATCCGGGATGGCGAGTCCTGCCCCCGAGTGGCGCATGGTTGCACCCAAAATTAATTGAACATACACCATAATCGTGGTATAAAGCGCCGCTTGAAAAATCGGGCGACTGTTGCCTTCAAATTTAATCGCTGTCTTTTCGTGCCATTGCCTCGATGTTGCCACAGCGATTACTATGGTCATCATAAAAAATCCCTGAGCGAGACAGCCATGCAATACGGAAACTATTGTGGGAAGCTGCATTAAAACAGTCAATCCGCCAAGCGCCCCCTGAGTAATCACGGAGAGCAGAGCTATCATGCCGAACCAGCGTAACCATTTCATGTCTTCCTTCAGCCAAAGCCAAATTGCAAGTATAACGGTCAAAAAGCCAACGATTGAGGCAATCATTCTGTGACCGTGCTCATACAAAATTCCGCCGACCATTTGAGACAGCGGAAAAGAGAACATAAAATGGCCGAATGTATTTGGCCAGTCCGGTACTGCTAAGCCCGAACCGGTGCTGGTAACCAAGCCACCAATAAAAATTAGAATAAAGGTAGAAAGTGAAACCAGAACGGCAAATCGGTGCAACCAGATGTTATGGATTTTATTGTCAGGCATAGCGTTTTATTGACTTAGAATCATTTCGTTGTTTGATGACGTTGCTATTTTTTCAGCTGCTTTCGGATGTGGTGAATTTACCAGGTCCGGTAACAATGCGAAGATAAGTAAAACGCAAATAACTAATGGCGTTAAGGCAATAAAACCTAGTGCGACTTTTTCATGTTTTAGGTGCATAAAATACAAAGCAACCAAAGCCGCTTTTACGAAAGCCATTAAAACCAAGGTGATACCAATAACTAATTTGCTAACAGGTACGAAAACAACTGCGACTTCGAGTACTGTTAAAACAGTTAAGATAATAAATATTTTTGTATAATTCGGTTCCTGATGAGCTGTTGTCATGTCCACTCCTTCTCCCTAAATTAAATAGACAAATGTGAATACTAAGATCCAAACTAAGTCGACAAAATGCCAGTACAGACCGGCAATTTCAACACTGCTTGAAGTTTCTTCTGAATATTTGCCTTGCATGCCTCTTATGGCAAGAATCGTTAAATAAATCACACCACCTGTTACGTGAGCACCATGAAATCCGGTTATGGCATAAAATGTAGCACCAAACAGGTAATTGCCGTGGGGATTACTTGTTAACCCCAAACCAGCATTAATCAAATGCGTCCATTCATAGGCTTGCAAACCGAGAAATATAACACCGCCAAGAACGGTTAACCATAGGAAGTTAACCATACTCTTTGAGTCTCCATTTTTTATCGCCGAAAGCGCTTTTACCATGGTTAGGCTGCTGCAAATTAAAAGAAACGTCATGACTGCGGTTAGCGATATTCCTAAAACCTCTTGCGGAACAGGCCAGTCTACTGCGCCTGCTCTAACGGCGCCATAGCCTGCCAACAGAGTGCCGAATGACATTGCGTCCCCGGCTAAGAATATCCACATCCCGAGTTTTCCCGAACCTTCCGGCGTCAGGGGGTTTTCTGCCGGATCTATTGTCGCTGCTATTTGGCTCAATTTATCTGCCCTCCTTGTTTATGTGGGGTATCATTATTTTTGAGTTCCTTGCTGCTTTTGTCTTGATTCTTTATGAAAAAAACGACCCCGGCGGCGGCTGAGCCTACAACAAAAAAGGGCATCATAATCATAAACAGCACGCTGAAATTAAGACCTCTGCCAACACTACCACTTTCGATGGCATTACATCCGGGGCATGCGTAACTATTTTGCCAAAAAGTTAATATAAAAAGGCCGCACGCCATAAGCAAGTACAAGGTACTCCTCTTTCTATTTAGTAACCTGAAAAACTTCATTTTATAAATACACGAAAATGAATAGTACCGGCCATAATAACACAACTAAAAGCCAGTACATGCCTGCAAGACTTATATTAAGTGACTGGCTTCGTGCGGAACTTTTATTGAATTTAAAAGTCGCAATTCCCAGCCATAAGACTGCGCCGATACAGTGGATGGCGTGACAACCAATCAGAAGATAAAATGTTCCGCCAAAGACTCCTGATTTCAAGGTAACGCCGTAACTGATGAGGCGCATCCATTCAAATCCTTGTATTGATAGGAAAACTATACCAAGAATTAATGTTATCCATAATGCATTTTTTATTTTGTTTATTTTGTAAGATTTTAGAAGCCTCAGTGCCCTAACCATAAAACCGCCACTGAGTAACAACACCAGCGTATTGACTGTGGTGATATCCAGCGGCAATCTTGGCTGATCAGATGGTGGCCAGACTTCTGCACCAAATTTGAAAGTGATGAATGCACCAATCAGGCCGGCAAAAAGCATAACCTCTGCGCCAAGGAACAAAATCATTGCAATGATAGCATTACGTTTGGATAGCTCTTGATTTTCGTTGAAGCCACCAAAGTTATTACCATCATCACCATTTTGCAGTGGCGGCGGAGCATTATCTGTCCCATCAAACTGAAACTTCTCTTTGAGGCGAACCTCAGGAATGATGTCTCTTTTTACTTCCATTTAACTTTCAGCTAATATGGTTAGTACAGAAATAAGGTATATAATAACCATTATTGCCATAATAATTAGAAGCGTTCGTTTGTTGAGCTTTTTTGTGTTCATGGTTTGCATGAAATGTCTGCTTAAATAAAATTAGCGTTTTTCTATCTGAGGTAAAAAGTCCTCTTCCATATCCGGCACACTGTATTCATAAGGTCCGTGATAAACCGTAGGTGGTGTAAGAAAATTTCCGTGTGGAGGCGGTGTTGGTGCAGACCACTCCAACGTATTTGCTTTCCATGGATTATCCTCAGCCTTTTTCCCCTTGAATGCACTATAAAATGCATTATATAAAAAGATGAGTTGGCCGAACCCTAACACGAAAGCGCTTAGTGTTATAAAAATATTCATGCCTTCAAAATTTTGCAGAAATTCATATTGCATTGGGTTATAAATTCTACGCATATGACCGCCAACGCCCAGGATGTGCATTGGAAAAAAAGTGCAATTGAATGCTACAATGGAAATCCAGAAATGAATGTGTGCAAATTTGTTATTCATCATCCGCCCAAACATTTTTGGGAACCAATAATAAACTGCTGCAAATATGCCAAAAATACTACCACCGAAAACAACATAATGGATATGAGCTACGATAAAATAAGTATCGTGAATAAAGATGTCCACTGCATTCGATGCCATAAAAATACCGGAAAGACCGCCAATAACAAACATGCTGACAAATGCGATACTATTTAGCATTGGTATTGAAAACTTAATGTTTCCGCCCCAAAGTGTACCCAGCCAGTTAAATGTTTTTATTGCTGAGGGCACCGCAATAACCATTGTGGAAATCATAAAAGTTGCCCCAAGAGTAGGGTTCATACCAGATTGAAACATGTGGTGACCCCAGACAATCCAGCCCAAAAATGCCAGACTGGCCATTGCGTAAACCATGGCCTTATATCCAAAAATAGGTTTGCGGGCGAACACTGGAATGATTTCTGAGGCTATACCCATTGCTGGCAAAATTAAAATATAAACCTCCGGGTGTCCAAAAAACCAGAACAGATGTTGCCAGAGCAGCGGATCGCCACCGCCTTCAATGTTGAAAAATGTTGTCCCTGCCAGCCTGTCTAAAACTAACATGGCCAAGGCCGATGTCAAGACGGGCAATGCAAGTAACAGCAAAATTGCAACGATAAAAAGCGACCAGATTACCAGGGGCATACGCATTAAAGTCATCCCCGGTGCTCGCATATTAAGTATCGTTGTAATATAGTTAATCGAGCCCATAAGAGATGAAACGCCAAGGACAATCAAGCTTATGCACCATAAATTTTGTCCCCAGTCAACTCCAGTCCAAGTTGGGTCAGAGGAAAGAGGCGGGTAACCCGTCCACCCGGTTGCTGCGTGACCTCCCGGAACAAAAAATCCAGCCATCATTATCAAGGCTGCAATAACTGCCACCCAAAATGACAACATGTTCAAAGCAGGGAAGGCCATATCCTTGGTCCCAATCATTAGTGGGATTAGAAAATTACCAAAGGCACCGACAAGTATGGGCATGACAACAAAAAATACCATAATGGTTGCATGCATAGTAAATAATGCATTATAGAATGCGGGCGTTATGATGCCGACCGGCATTCTTTTGGTCAACCAATTTTGGTCATCGCTGTCTTGTGAAAGCCAATTGTCCCATAAGCCATCCATAAACGTCGTGACTTCGGAGTTTTCCAGGTAGTTTTCGGAGGCACCGATTAACGGCAATGGTTTTTCAGGATATGCCAATTGCCATCTAACCATCAATGCCAAGGCACCACCTAATAATAACATTATCAGACCGTACATTAAAAATTGCTTGCCGATCATTTTGTGATCGAATGAAATTATATATTTTGAAACAAAGGTTTGTTCATGAGTTGTATGTACTGTTGCGGATGCTTCGCTCATTTTATGAATCCCTCTTTAATTATTTAAGAATTCTTTAGTGAAGATAGAATAAGTAAATTGATTTATTGTTCGGGCTCAGGTTGAGGTTGTTTCCAAGTTGAATTTTTCCATTCATCGTACTCTTCCTGAGTTTGAACAAATAGATAACCCAGCATGCCTGAGTGACCAAATCCACATAGCTCCGCGCATGGAATTTCATATTTTCCGGTTTTCGTTGCCTCGAACCAAGCCGTAATTTCACGCCCGGGGATGGCATCTTGTTTCAGGCGTAGGTTAGGAACGAAAAAGCTGTGGATTACATCTTGAGATGAGAGAATAATGTTTACAACTTTATTTACCGGGACGTGAACATTGTTGTCTATTTGATAGTCGTCATCCGTGCCGAAAATGTTATCAACACCCGGGTAAAGCACTTCCCAATTAAACTGTTTGCCCGATACTCTAATTTGAATTTCAGAGGGCGGGATGTCTTGTTTTATTTTACTCCATAATGGTTTTGTTGCCAAAGCTAAAACAATCATCGCAATAAAAGTTGCACTTGTCCAAATTATTTCAAGCTTATTATTTCCATGATAATATATTGCTTTTCTATTTTCGTTATAGCGATATTTTATCAGAAAATATAGAAGTGTTGCTGTTACCAAGAAAAATACAACAGTAGTTATATAATAAATGATATAGAAAAAACTATCTATTTCACCACCGTATGTGGATATATTAGCAGGAAGCCAATCTAACATATGACTACTCCTCCATCAGGTTAATAAAATCAAATTAGATGTGACTGAAATTGAAAAGAAATGAATTTTTATCTTTTATGAATGACTTGTAGGATAATTATTTTTTATAAAAAATGCAAGATGTTTTTGTTTGGCTATCGTTAAACTATCCCTAGATTCGGTCGGAGTCTGACTTGACCAATCCTACTTCTGACTGATAGTTAAGATATAAATGTATGAGGGTGTCTCGTCGTTATAATAATTTGAATTATCAACTTCAAATATAACAAATTTGTTGATAGAACTTAGATCAGTACACTGCGGGAGTGAATAACATTGGGCACTAACCTTTACCACACTTGGTGACGCAACGATTTAATAGGTTCAATACTATCCAATTTGCTGTCTGGCAAATGTTCCGGCCAAAATTATCGTTTGGGTTTGGTGATTATTAAGGAGCCCATCTCTTTGATAAATTCTAAAATGACCCTTTATCTATTGAACTAAAGAAATGGTAGCTTTCTTAAAAAAATCAACTTTTTTTTGATGAGTTAAGTGGTTGTTTTACTGAGTTTTAATGTTTTTTCTATATAAAGGCTTTGAAGTATTTGATAACGAGTTTTTATAAAAGTCTTGACATTTAATTTTAATTGTGTATCTTTAGGGCTGCTCAGTCAAGCTGAGTATATTTTTTGTTCATTAAAAAATAAGTGTTATGACGACCGTTTGAGAGCAACTTTAACCGAGTTCACAAACAAATTTAAATTTTCATACAAAAGTCTTGACATTTAATTTTAATTGTGTATATTTAATCCGCTCAGTCAAACTGAGCAATTTTTTTGTTCTTTCAAAAAAGAGTGTGCATAGCTTTAACGTCTACTTTGAGCTTTAATTTTGAAGTAAAATAACTACAATGAAGAGTTTGATCCTGGCTCAGGACGAACGCTGGCGGCGTGCTTAACACATGCAAGTCAGGGAGAAATTTCGAGCTTGCTCGAAAGAGTAAACCGGCGGACGGGTGAGTAACACGTAGGTAACCTGCCTTTAGATTTGGGATAACCTCGCTAACGCGGGGCTAATACCGAATAATGCAGCGGATTCACATGAATATGTTGTTAAAGCGGGCTTCGGCTCGCACCTAAGGATGGGCCTGCGTCCTATTAGTTTGTTGGTGGGGTAACGGCCTACCAAGA
>JAJDAE010000335.1 GCA_029262035.1 Candidatus Zhuqueibacterota bacterium | reverse complement strand
GGTTCGCCAAACTTTTTGCGCACAGCCCATGTCTTTTCGTCGATATTACTTTTGGTGGTTTCCTGCAATTCAGGCAAATCCAGGCGTAGCCAGAGGGATTGATTTGGGTAGTGGTTCGAGTTGCCGATAAAGACCACAGGCACCTGAAACTGGCGTTCAAAACCATACTCAACACCAACCATCAGGCCAAATTTATAGCAATCCGGCAATTTGTCGCTGATCGGTAAAATCTGCTGTAAGCGATTGAGGTCAGTGGCCTTGTTAAAATGGCCGAGCAAGTATTGCCAGCTATCACTATCCTGCGACAAACGCCGCGCAAGCTCTACACTGGTTTGCACATCAACCATGGCATCGTGGGAGGTGCCTTCCATGAGTTGATTGGTTTCTTTCAGATGCTCCAGTTTGAGCGAAACCTTGCCTTCAAGTTCCGGCCATTCCAATGACTTATTTTTGAACAGCCAGTAAACAGTCACAATCGGCAGCAGATCCAACCGTCCGCACTGGTTGGCGTATTGGTGCGTGTAAGGCGGCAGTAAATTTCGGTAAAACATAAAGCGTAAAAATTCATCATCGAAGCGCATGGTGTTGTACCCGGTGCTGATTGTGCCAGGCTCGTTCAGCAGCGCGTGGATTTGCAGTGCGGCTTCGTACTCGCACATGCCGGCAGCAATGCGGTTGAGCGGGATGCAATGAGCAGCCATTGCCCCCGGTGAGGGCACCACATCCGGACGCAGTTTGATGATAATTCCATGGCGTTCAAGCTCATGAAATTCTTCATCTGTACGAATTGCGGCAAATTGCACCACCTGGTCAAAGACCTTGCTCAGGCCGGTGGTTTCGAGGTCGTAAAATAGGTATGTTTGTGGAGGTTTCATTATTTAGTCCAAAAGCTTAACCACTAATTTCACGAATTAGCACGAATTCCTGATTGACGAAAACTCTCAATCTTGCCATTTACTGGTTTGATGTTTTTTATTGAAACCCGAAATCATTACCTTGGCCGGCAAATCTTCCTGGTAAAACGGCCCTTCCATTGTTTATAACTATAGCCGGTGGCTCCGACGTAAAATTTCTTCGGGACTCCTCCTCTAAATATCTTTACTCTATTCCTGCCAGGTTATTCCCTCACCTGAAAATTCCCAGCCTTGAGGCGTTTTGTCAAAATATGCAGAACCGCCAGCAGCGACAAAATAGTATTCCATATATGCAGTCTGTAATTTTTTATCAAATTCAACGTGCCAGATTTCGGGATGATTTATCATGTGCCACCAATTGCCCCAATGATTTAGAGATATTTTTATTTGTTTCGTCAAAAAATGTAACCGATGGCTACTTTCTTCTTTTGTAAGCCTATTCATACCAACAAAGTTGTAGAGTAAAGTTTCATATTTCTCTGTCAGGTACACAACTTTTGTTTTAGATGATTTAACAATTGGACGAAAATTATCAATACTATCTCTACTGGCAAGGAATTGTTGATGTTCCTCTCTGGAACTAACAGACATTAAACCGTGTTTCCCCGGTTCTTCTACTAACCTATAAGAAACTTTACCTTGTACAATGAAATACGAACGCCCTTTATACAAAACTCTATTCCAACGTGATCCGTCATGCTCTTTGAAAAAACTATCGAACAACTTATAAACTGTCTGTAGGGTTTCAGATTGAGAAGTTAGTTCTTCTTCGGTGATTGGTTTGATTTCTTGATGCCAACGCGAAAAGAACTGCCCGAGTATTCGATTAGATTTTTTTTGATAAGCAAGGTTCAGCAATTCTTCTTGAGACAATCCAGAAGTATCAGGCCCCAATAAACGCGAACACGATAGCACCGAAAAAACTAAAAAAAAGACATGAAAGTATATTCTCATTCTGATTTCACTCGCTTAACTATTTTTTTGATACTTTGCTTTAACGCTGCCCTTGTACATTTTGAATTGGTGAAATTTGCAATCCAACGCGCCATTTTTAAAGGCCAGCTTTTTAGCCGGACGCAAACCGAGGTGTTTCAGCCCTTCTTTATTGGCGCTCAAAATCCAGGCTTCGTAGCCGGTAAAATTCTGCTTCAGCATATCGCCAATCATTTTGTAGAAATCGATAATATCTTCTTCCTTCATCCGCTCACCATAAGGCGGATTCATGATTACCACGCCTGCATCTTTTGGCGGAGCAAGTTTCTGTAAAGCCAATTGCCGCAACTCGACGGAATCATTTAATTTTGCACGCTCTAGATTATTGGCTGTAATTTGCAGAGCCTGCGGGGAAATATCGCCACCAATAATTTGCGGCACATTTTGATGGATTCCAGCTTGAGACTTCTGCCTCACTCTTTGCCAGAGCTCTTTATCATAATCCTGCCATGTCATAAAGCCATAATTTTTTCGGATTATGCCTGCCGGAATGTTGCGCGCGATTTGTGCGGCTTCAATCAGCAAAGTGCCGGAACCACACATGGGATCGATGAAGGTACTTTGACCATCCCAACCACTGGTTAAAATCAATCCGGCGGCGAGGACTTCATTTAGCGGCGCTTCGTTTTTCTCAAGACGGTAACCGCGCCGGTGCAGCGAATCGCCAGAACTATCCAAAGCAATGGTCAGCTTGTCTTCCGCCAAATGCACATTAATTCGCAGGGTGGGATTTTGGGTATCGACCGAAGGCCTTGTGCCGGTTTTCTCTCGAAATTGATCAACAATAGCATCCTTTACCTTCAAAGATACAAACTTGGAATGATTAAAATAGTTTGAAAAAACAAAACTATCAACCGCCAGAGTTGAGTTATTATCGAGGTATCTACTCCAGTCGATTTCCTGAATGGCCTCATAAAGCGCATCGCTGGTTTGCACATAGATATTTTCTTTTATGGGTTTGAGAACGCGCAGTGCGCACCGCAATGATAGATTGGCGCGATACAAAAGCGCTTTGTCACCCGTAAAACTGACTGCACGATTTTGCAGGTCGATATTTTTTGCACCAAGTTCATGCAGTTCACCCGCGAGAATTTCTTCCAGTCCCGCCAGTGTTTTTGCAAGCATGCCGAACGAATTTTTATCTTGTAGCCATTTATTCAATTTACTTTTCCTTTCCGTGTAACTATTCAACTAATCACTTATTGGTAAAGAACTCGAGGTTCGTAGTCAGAGCTTGCTCTGGATGCTTGTATTTTTTTTCAGAGCAAGCTCTGACTACGAACATAATTAACTTTTGATTGGGGCTAAATAGTTACCTTTTCGTTTAATAATAACTTTCATACTTTTCGAGCTATTCAGAACATCCCCAGAATTTTGCTGCTCCAAAACCTGCCTCTTACGAAGGGTGATTCACGCAACAAACACATGCCTCTCATCCATTATAACTTTCCGTGCAGAACCAACATATCGTTCATGAATTAAAATATAATCCGTTTCATAAGTTGCAATAGTAAAAATCGGAATTTTAGCTTTGGCAAGGGGTGAAATCAATGCGGCTAAAATACCGTTCAGTGAAAAATCCAGAGGTCCGATAATTTTAAAGCAGATCATATCTTTTTCACACTTCAAATTCCCCGGGACTTGAGCCTGTGGCAAAACGATTGAAATTTCATCCTCGGTATGTGTAACAGAACAAAACGATTCGCTAAAGTCAACCCAGTCCGGCAATTTATTTTTTGGTGGTAACTTTGCCACTGCAAATTTACCGGTAAGCTGCTTAATTTCCATCTACATCGGCCTCTTCATTAACAAAAAGAAACTTCCAGATGCGATACGGCAGCGAAGGTTTTTCGCTAAAAAAGTTATCGATAATTCGGGCAATTTCAGGTACGCGCAAGTAACCATAAATATTATGATGATTTCGTTGCCCCTTGTGAAAATAGTCATTATTTATCTGAATGTCGTGCGGGGCAATACCGGCAGCGTTCGGTTTAAAATCATCGTTGAGGTTATAATTCAGGGCGATGGTATCGTTTAGGTCAGAAAAATTATACCAGGCGTTGGTAATACCATCCGGCGTTGGCGCCAACAATTTACGATTTGATTTAATTTTCAGATTCTCGAATATCTTTTTCTTCACAGTCGGCAGCCCCAATGGCGAACCGGAGGTCACAAAAGTATGGACTCTAATTCCGGGAATATTTTTTACCAGAACATCATAAGCTACAACTGATCCCATTGAATGAGCGATTAGAAAAATATCTTTCCGCCTATGCTTCTTCAAAAGTTTTACGAGTTTATTTTGAATCACGGATTTGGCATGAAGACCTTTTTCAAATAATTCAACATTATCTTCACTGAAATAAAACTCCAGGTCACTAAATTTCTTTCTAATCAACCTGGCAGAAAAAGAATCAAAATTTAAGAACCGCGATTCTGCAAAAAAAACCATATCCATAATTATTTCTACAAGGCTCAGATATTTTTGCTTGAGTTTACTCGGCTTAATTTCTTCTTGCGCTTCCGGTGCCGGCACGTACGGATAGCGAATAAAAAGCGGATGTTTTTCATCTTTAATATTAAGATCTTGTGGATGAGAGTAAAGCATGTGCGCCCAATAAGCCAGCTCAAACGGGACTTGCCGGAACGGGTAATTGGCATCAATTTGAGTCAGGCCTTCCTTTATAGCTTTTTTCCACCAGCATTTCAGGAGCTTCTCTGCGGGCTTGTTGCTCAGGCCGTGAATCCCAATAATTATTTTTTTAGCCATTTCAGTTTTAATCTGTACTTAATTTCGACCCTTGGATTTTAAACGCTTTCAACATCAGGGTTAAATCTTTTCTTCCCGTTTCAAAATCACTGAGTGGTTTCTTGTTGTGCCGGATCGCTTCATAAAAGTCGACAAATTCGTTAAGAAAACTTTTGTCGGAGATAGTTTCTTCTCGAAAAAGTTTATCGCCTTTAAAAACCTGGATCGTCTCTGCATTCTCAACAACAATGCTGCCTTCGCTACAGGAAACGACCAAAGTATTTTTCGAAAACCCAATACTGCTGTTTAGAATATTTAAAACACCGGAAATATTTCGCTCCGTATTGAATTGAAAACTGAAAGTATCCAGTTCGCCCTGAATCGGATTTATCTGCTTTGTAAAAGCGCTGCCGGAAATAATATTCCCGAACATCAGCCGGAGCGCCGCCATATTGTGAATGCCGCCATCGAGGACAAAACCGCCGGGGAATTTCTGATTTCTGCGCCAGATGGTTTTGCCGTACTTATTTTCCATATCCACTTTGCGGAAAACATCCCAGAAGGCCGCATAAGGCTCGCCAACAATTTTCTCTTGCAGATAATCCCGCACTTTCATAAAAACCGGGTGGTAATAATAATTTTCCGCCAGCATAGCTACTTTTGAATATTGGGCAGCTTGTTTGCTTAATTGCTCAGCTTGCTCAATACCGGCTGCAAGTGGTTTTTCTATAATAATATGTTTGTCTGATTTAAAAGCGTCTTGTGCAGCACCGAAATTTAGATTAATCGGCAGTAAAATATCTACCGCCTCCACTTCCGGGTTGTTGAGAACTTCGTGATAATCGAGGACGTATGGCACGCCGCCTACTTCTTCAGCGAACGCTTTGGCTTTTGCTTCTGTGTGGTTACAAACCAATACAATTTCAAATTTATCCTTTAATTGGCGGAGTGCGGGCCAATGCAATTCGTGCGCGGCAATTCCACAGCCAATAACCCCTAATTTTACCGGTTTCATATCCTACCTTTTTTGATATTTTTTTCGTGAGCGAACTTGAATATAATAAAAAAGTTACAAGGTTCAAGCAATAAAATGAGCCAATTTATTTTGCGCAGTTTACTCCATTTTTTCTATAGTATTATTACTTTTCTTTTTCAATCTATTCACCAAATTTCGACCCAAACCATCCGATGCATGGAGTGTTATTGGATGATTTAAAAACAACATCGGGAAAATAAAATAATTTGTAACTCTAACAATGAGGTTAGGCTTATGCCCGAAAATATCACATTCTCAAGCACTATTCAACCAACCCATCTTAATGGAAAATCCAAACGTATTTTCCGTAGTCAGCCTGTAGAGCATCTGGACGACTCGCGGGTCCATAAAATGCTGACTCAAAAAGGCTTTCTTGATGAAAGGCCTAAAAAGAAAAACAGAAGCTCCAGGCGTGTGCGTGTTGTTACAAAAAAGGCTGTCAACGAAATGGTCTTTGACCATGTAACAAATTTGACCTGGCAGCAAAATGGTTCTACAAGATACATGATGTTTTTAAATGCGGAATGTTATATAAACAAGCTTAATTCCGAAAGGCACTGCGGCTTCGAAGACTGGCGTTTGCCAACCCTCGAAGAGGCAATGACTTTGCTTGAAATTCGGAAAAATACAAGCGGCCTTTATATTGACTCGGTTTTTGACAACTCACAGTGCACTATCTGGACATCAGACAAGAATACTGCTTCTTTTGCCTGGACAGTAAATTTTTACCGAGGTAGCTGCCATCAGTTCTTAATTAATTACGACTCATTTCACGTTCGTGCTGTGCGATAAAACATTCTCCAATTGATGAAAAATTGGGTTGCGGATAAACCCTTGTTTTGTTATATTTCACCGCGTTTTATCAGACACCACCCTACTGCGTGGTGCTATGCTGGCAGTTTATCTATGCGGAAATTATAAAAACGAGGCGAAGAATGAGTCTGGAAGAAAAGAGAGTTTACGTCACCCGTGTTATCCCCCAACCGGGACTTGACATTCTAAATACAAATTTAAAACATGTTTCAATAAATACGGCCGATCACCTTTTGAGTCGCAAAGAACTACTCGAAAATGTAAAGGGGCTTGATGGATTATTGCCGCTGCTTACCGAAAGAATAGATGGCGAAGTAATGGATACCGCCGGCCCGCAATTAAAAATTGTAGCCAATCATGCTGTTGGTTATGATAATATCGATATTCCGGCTGCCACAGAACGCGGCATAATGGTAACCAATACACCTGGCGTTTTAACTCATGCCACAGCCGATTTCGCCTGGACATTGCTTTTTTCTACAGCGCGGCGTATTGCGGAAGCTGATGTATTTACCCGCGCCTTAAAGTACAAAGGCTGGGGACCGATGATGTACCTCGGCGGCGATATTACCGGCAGAACACTTGGCATTGTTGGCGCAGGTAGAATTGGAGCAGCCGTAGCCCTGAAGTCTCGAGGGTTTGATATGAAAATTCTCTACACCGATGCTTATCAAAATGAGACCCTGGAAAAAGAACTCGGCGCCAGGAAAGTAGAATTTGAGGAATTACTGAAAGAGTCTGATTTTGTTTCCGTACACGTTCCTCTCCTCGACACTACCCATCATCTGTTTGATGAAACTGCTTTTAAATTAATGAAAAGAACCGCATATCTTGTAAATACATCCCGCGGACCAGTGGTTAAAGAAGCCGCATTAGTCAAAGCACTCAAGAGCGGAGAAATTGCCGGTGCAGGTTTAGATGTTTACGAAGAAGAACCCAAGATTCATCCCGAACTGATTAAATTGCAGAATGTGGTTCTGGCGCCGCACATTGCGAGTGCAACCATTGAAACCCGCACTAACATGGCCACCATGGCCGCCAGTAATTTAATTGAAGGTTTAAAAGGGAATACGCCACCTAACTTGCTAAACCCGGAAGTTTTAAAATAACGCACAAGCATTAGCCATTGATTCACACAGATCAGTGGCTTCTGTATTTAAGGCACAATTTTTTTCAGTGAACATAAAACATGAGAATTTAAAAAGTGAACATACTGAATAAACTTATTGTGTGGACGATTCCATTGGTTCCCAAAACGATAGTCCATAAAGTTGCCAGCCGTTACATCGCCGGTGAAACCCTGGATGACGCAATCCAGGTTATCAAATCGCTCAACGCAGAAGGATGCTGCGCGACAATGGATGTTTTGGGCGAATTCATTAAAAGAAAGGAAGAAGCGGAACCTGCAGTTGAAGAATATTTACGGGCGTTAGATCGAATTGAGCAAGAAAAACTCGATGCAAATATTTCGGTAAAACTCACGATGCTCGGGCTGAAATTAGATTTTGATTTCTGTTTAGAAAATGTACGAAATATGGTACAACGGGCAAAAAATTTAAACAACTTTGTCCGGATAGACATGGAAGATTCACCCGTTACTACGGATACTCTGAAAACATTTAGCACGCTTCGTAAGGAATTTGACAACGTTGGTTTTGTGATTCAAGCCTATATGCGTCGCAGTTTAACAGATATTCAGTTAGAAATGAAAAAGCACAAACACATCAATGTCCGCGTCTGTAAAGGCATTTATATCGAACCCCGGGAAGTTGCTTACAAAGACATGGCGATCATCAACTCAAATTATAATTTACTGGTAGCCGAATTGTTGAAAAATGGACACTATGTTGGGGTAGCAACCCATGACGAAAAACTGGTCTGGGCCACCTTTAAGCTCATTCACGATTTGAAGCTGCCGAAAGACAAACTTGAATTTCAAATGCTGTTGGGCGTGGATGAACAATTGCGAAGGATCATTATTAAGGAAGGCTACAAAGTGCGTGTTTATGTGCCTTATGGCCGGCAGTGGTACGCCTATTCAACCCGACGGCTAAAAGAGAATCCTCAAATTGCACAGCATGTTATCAAACGTTTTTTAGGATTTTGATTTTTACTTTTTAGTGTATTATAGCGAAAGGGTTAAGCATACTTTAAGGGTTGGCTCAAATTATTCCTCACCAAGATAATAAAAATACTTATGTCTGCGTAATAAGTCTCATCGTCATAATGCGGGGAACCACCAAAACCATTCACCTATAAATTTCAGTTAGCACCTGTTCAAAATCAAAAATATTACTTTGCTAAACTACTTGACAAGCCTGTCTATGATCAGTAACTTAAAGGTCTGAATTTTTATAGATTTATAATAATTATCCGGTAACAAAAACTCCATGTTAGAAAAAATACGAATTGCGAGTGCGAAGTTTCGAACAAGCAGCGAAGTACGAATCGAAATTCAAAACAGTTGTAAAGAAAACGCCGAGCTTGCCCGGTATGTTGAAATGGGCCGTAGCGAGGGTGGCAGACTCATTTACGGCGTGATCCTTGGTAATGGCAAAAAAACAGTTAGCCTGCTTGCTGGGGCGCATTCTGACGAGCCAGTCGGTCCGGAAACATTGCGTTATTTCATTACCGAAACTCTGAAAAACAAAGAAGATTTTGCCGAGCTGTTCCACGAATTCAGGTTTCTAATTGTACCGCATATAAACCCTGATGGCGAAGCTGAAAACCAGACATGGATTAAACAATGGCCGGATGTCAGTGCGTATTTCCAACACGTATTTCGTGAATTGCCCGGCCGGGATGTCGAGTTTGGCTACCCTACCATGCGCATTGAGAATATTGCAGTTTCCGAATTGATAAAACGGTATGCGCCGATTTCATTGCACTTCAGCCTGCACGGCATGGGTTTTTCAGACGGCCTCATGCTGCTCATCGAAAAGCACTGGATCGACAATACTGAAAAACTACGCCAACGGTTTGCGGAGTATTCGCGTGGGCTTGGTTTCGGACTGCATGATCACGACCGTAACGGCGAGAAGGGCTTTCAATATATCGGCGCGGGATTTACCTCTACGCCGGAAGGCTCCGCCATGCGAAAACATTTTAATGAGCTTGAAGACAAATTAACCGCCAAATTGTTCCACGACAGTTCGATGGAATTTGTGAGAAAACTAGGCGGCGACCCGTTAAGTATTGTCACTGAATTGCCACTATTTCTAATTGAAAAAGAAGTCGAACAACCAGAACCCGGTCTACCGAAAGCCTATCTGGCCTTCAAAGAAAAACATCAGGAAATAAGAGAGAAGCTTCTGCAAGGCGAACCTATCGACAACATTTTGCGTGAATTTAAGGTGAGGCCTCTCGAGTTGGATTTACTAATTCAAATTCAATTATTTGTAATTCAATTAGGGTTGGAAACTGTGCGGGGAATGAAGTAATCTTTTTCTTAATCATCGATGAACCTAAATTAAACAGATTATTGGAAGAGGGTAGAGAGAAGAGGGTTAAGCAACAAGCTGACTACGCCCTTCTCCCCACTTTCTTCCCTCTACTTTAAATCAGAGATTATGACAAAAAATCGTAGAAGACGCGCTCTCGAAAATCAAATTCAGCTAATTTCAGCCCGGCTCAACCGCCAAAATAAACGCAGTAACAAATTCTCCAAAATCAGACTCATTGTATTTCTCGTTGGTTCAGCCATTGGAATTTCAACTTACTACTTAGTGGCAGTCACCCTGGGCTGGTCGCTACTGGCATTAACGCTCGTGGTTTTCAATGTGGTTGCTTATTTTCATCGAAAGGTCGAGCGCAGCATCAACCAACATAAAATCTGGCATGACTTAAAATCCACGCAACTTGCACGCATGAATCTCGACTGGAACCAACTCCCGGAATCTGGCATTGAACCGGATGAACTGCATGCTTTTGAAAAAGACCTGGATATTACCGGCAAACGTTCGCTGCATCGCTTGCTGGACTCAACCGTCTCATTGGATGGCAGCAACTTGTTGAGAGACTGGCTTTTGCAGGCAACGCCGGAGAGGGAAAGCATACTCGCGCGCCAGGCACTGGTTAAAGAATTAACTCCATTTGCACGATTTCGAGATAAACTTTTCCTGGCGGCCAAACTTGTTTCGCAAGCGCAACTCAACGGCAAACGGCTTTTACATTTCCTAAAGCAGCAGTCTTATCCAGCAATTTTGGACAAAATTTTGCTCCTGTCATTTGTCCTTGCCGGTGTCAATATTGCTTTGTTTTTGCTGAATTATTTTGATTTCATTCCTGGCTACTGGACTGTTACGCTGGCAATTTATTTTGTCATTTATTTTATGAATCAAGGGCCGCTCGAATCCATGCTGAATGAATCGGTCTTTATTGTCGAGGAACTCAAAAAGTTTCGCGCAATTCTGATATTTTTGGAACGCTACAAATACGGCTCCCATAAAAAGCTTGCTGAACTTTGCCAACCCTTTTGGGGTGAAAAAAACCGGCCGTCTGTTAGTCTGCGGCGACTGACTTTGGTAGGCACAGCAGTCGGGTTGCGCATGAACCCGATTTTCCGAATCTTTCTAAACATGGCCTTTCCCTGGGATTTTGTCATTGCCAAAATTCTCCATAGGATCAAATACAAAACAGAGCGTCAGTTACGTGAATGGCTTGACGTACTGACCCAGCTTGAGGCGCTCAATTCGCTGGCAAATTTTGCCTACTTAAATCCTGAATCTACTTTTCCCGAAATAGTCGATGCCAGCAAGTCGCAAGGTGCGGTTCTTCAAGCTACGCAAATCGGGCATCCGCTTTTGCACGACACCCAACGCCGCAGCAATGATTTTACTTTTGAGAATCTCAAAGATATCGCCTTGATTACCGGCTCCAATATGTCCGGCAAGAGCACATTTTTGAAAACGGTGGGTGTCAACCTGAGCCTGGCTTATGCCGGCGGACCGGTGTTGGCCGACAAACTACAAACCGCTGTCTTTCGCCTCTATACCTGCATTCAGGTGCACGACTCGGTTACTGATGGCTTTTCCTTTTTTTATGCAGAAGTCAAACGGCTCAAACATTTGCTCGATGAGCTGCAGCACAAAGATAAACTTCCTCTGTTTTTCTTAATCGATGAAATTTTTAAAGGGACGAATAACAAGGAGCGGCTTATCGGCAGCGGCGCCTACATTAAAGCGCTGGCCGGGTTGAACGGTCTGGGTGCAGTTTCAACTCATGATCTTGATCTAACAAAACTGGAAGACAGCGTGCCCGGACTGACCAATTATCATTTCCGGGAAGAGGTTGTGGACGGCAAAATGGTGTTCGATTATAAAATGCGTTCCGGGCCGTGTCCTTCAACAAATGCGTTGAAGATTATGAAGTTGGAAGGATTGCCGGTAGAATAAATCCACAGAGCGTATTTATGGTCGCCCTACCATTTTTTTAAATTTCCTCTTTTTTATTTTATTCATACTCCTAAAAGGAAAACCCCGATCCAAACGTGAAGACACTGTTATCATAGTTATAGTACGGATCATTTGAATCATTTTTCATGTAATAAAAATCCATAAAAAAGCGAATATTTCTAAACGCACTCTTCCGTAAAAATTTCTTGTCGATACTGAACCAAAGGTAAGATCGCGTATCTTCACGGTTGACAGGAGCGGCAAATGATTCACCCTCAAGATCAAACGCCTCTACAGCATAGTCTTTTATCAAATAGTTGTATCCCATCTTCACTGTTGTCCGCCATGGCAGCATTTGCGTGAGGCTTGTGCTGATTGTGTGCCCTTCATAACCGTACGGATCATCATATAATTCATCTTCCGTGTTGTAAGTCCAGACCTCCCCTGTGGCTGATGAATACCTGGCGCTATTGGTTAAACTGATTCGTCGTAGGTATTCTACACTTAAACCGGTTTTCGCAGTCAGAGACTGTCCGATTTTTATACTGCCGATAAACTGACTCGTGCTGGGGGTTTGAACATCTGAGTATATAACTGTGGCATTCGTGCTGCTGCCCGGACCTCTCCCCATTCCGGAACTGGTGTTAAGTGTGTCGGTAATTACCGTTGTCATGGTTTGCGATTTATAATCTTTCAGTCCATATCTGGAATAGAGAATAACGGATGTTTTGGTCGGAAGAAAGA
>JAJDAE010000334.1 GCA_029262035.1 Candidatus Zhuqueibacterota bacterium | reverse complement strand
ATTTATGAACTTTGCCTTTGTTGGCGGTACTTGCTAGCAATCCTTGCCATTAGGTCAGCAAAACGCCTGCCGAGTGTAAATCTCATGAGAATTACATCAACAATTATAAGCCAGCAAATCCAACCTATTGTCCTGAGTGGCCTGAGTCCACTGCGTATTGCTTTCAGAAAAAAGCGAAAGGCCTGTGAATAGTTTCTGGATAATAGCCACGTCCGCCCTGTGTATAAGTAGAGTTCCTGGTACACTAGATGTTTTATTGCAATAATAGAAGGCGGAAGGTCGGATTCTAGAAAAATCTTATCCAGAATTTTTCCGCGTCCACTAACGTGTTCAGAAAAATGCAATGATGTTTTTTGTGTTATGTTGTCGTCATGATATCGATATCGCGCTACCACAGTGTCCGTGAAACCAAATTGACAATGTCTTGCCACGCGAAGCCACATATCCCAATCTTCATTTACTGGCAGGGATTCGTCATATCTACCAGCCTTTTCAAGATATTCACTGCGGACAACCACCGTGATATTACAAGTAGAGTCGTGGTAAAGCATACTTTTAAAGCTATCTTCGAAGTATCTAAGCGGCAGCCCACGAGTTTCCGAAAGGGGGTTGCCATTGGCATCCATGCCCTGAGCTTTTGCATAAACCAATCCGAGCTCAGTTCTATTTTCAAGAGTTGATACCTGAATAGCGAGCATCTCCGGAAGCCATATATCATCTGAATCAAGCCGGGCGATATAACGCCCGGAAGCAGCCGTAATACCTGTATTCATTGCGGCGCTTATGCCCTGCTGGCTTTGGTAAATGTATTTAATTCGAGCATCCGTGAATCCATTCAGGAGGCTTCTGGTTTCATCTGTCGACCCGTCATCCACGACAATGAGTTCTAAATCAGGAAAGGTCTGATTTAGAATACTTTGGACAGCATCGGCCAGGTATTTAGCTCGATTATATGTTGGCAAAACGACAGTTACCGTGGGATTCTTAATCATCGATTCGTTACACTATTTACCGGCTTCACTGGGAAATATGGTGGGTCCATTCCTTTCCTGTTGCCAAAATCACGGGCTTTGAGCTCTTCCACCCGTTCATATACTGGCAGTGCCGCGCGGGCTTCAAAAAGTTCTTTGGTCATCACACTTTCCCCCTTTGCTAACTCGGTCTTATGGTAAAGATGAACAAAGGGAAGATATGCATAACCATATAGTTTAGCAGTTTGGCAACGTTGGTAAAATTCATCGTCTTCTCCTCCCCAGCCAACAAAAGCCTCGTCATGACCTCCCAAACGAAAATATGTTTTTCGGTCTACAGCCAGAGTTCCCCCCACAAGGTTTTGAAGAACTACGGCGGGACGGAGTTTTGGTAAATTCAGATTATCTTCTTTAATCAAAACAGAAGCAACCTTATCTAGTTCGAATCGAAAACGTTGCAGACGAATCACTTCATAACCCCGTGAGTGGTGTTTGAGTAACTCCTGACCATAATGAATCGGTGGACACAGATCATTATCATTAAATACCAATAATTGACCGCGTGCAAGCCTGGCACCAACGTTGAGCGCCCAGGATCGGCTGAACGGTACGTCTGGCCGGGTTGCGGGTGTGTGAACATATCTGACCCATTCGGGTAGTACGTCTTTTACTGCCATATTCATCGACTGATCCACCACGATGCATTCAATAGATACCTCAACTTGAGCTGCAATGCTCTTGATTATTGTGCAGAGATTTGAAAGACGTTCGGACCCTTTGTGGCCGATTATGAATGACAAGTCAATCTTACCTTTTGACAAATGGGGGTGATCTTTAAAGCCTATTGGCCATTCTGTCAGCGCTTTCCTCAGCAAAAACAGGCCAAGCGCCGGGAAGACGCTTGTAGCCCACAGAGCGGTAGGCCCTTGCCAATCGCACAAAACCCCTCGGGCGCTTTGCTTGTAAAGTAAACGCTCATTCCTATTGCAGTAGGAAACCCATCCAAAGTCATTCCGGGTACAAAATGCGGAAGGACGCATGGCCCAGACAAATTGAGCTAAATCATATACCACGACTCCACCCTTCTCAATTATAGAATATTTAGGACTCGTTTTTTCTAGCCCTTCTTTGAAGAAAGATCGAATGCCGGAAAATTTTTGCCCTCCAAACTTGTCACGAATACTGGCATTAGCATAAAGCCGTCCTGTATTACGACGAGATATCTGTACAGGAATACTGGAGTTATCGAAATTATAGCCAAGCAGTGCTATATCCTGCGCATAAACTTCTGATACAATTTTTATAGTATCATCATTGTAATAACTTCGGAAGTCTTTGTGTTGCCCCGAGTTCATTTGTTGTAGTTCACAATTTTCCCCAATTAGCTCCGCGATATGGGGAAAATCTTTGTCAATGTTCTCAAAAAAGCCAACGAAATCCAGGTCAAACTTACATCCTGGATCACGAATGAAATGGTATTGTGGCTTAAAGTGCGGCCATTTCCAGATATTTTCTTTATTGAGCCATTTCTTTACAAAGGTCTCAAAATCATCAAAATCTGAAAGGTTTTCTTCTGCCCACCTTTTATCTTCTTCTACAAATCCTCCTGCTTTTAAAAAGTGGAACGCAGAACAAAGTCTATCCCAAGGGTTTCTCACAAATGTGAATTTAAAATAGGATGCAATTGTGCTTGGTTCAAAAATCAACAAATACTCTTCGAAGGAAGTGTGTCCGCCAGCCAGGTTTCCAAAAAGAGAATGACTCACCGAAACCCCGGCACATTTTGGGACATGGACAAAAATGCATTCCAGTTCATCGAAGGGCTTGTAGGAGTATGACTCTGAAGTCACTAAAGTCCGTCTATCCTGGAAAGCCTTATAACTCTGCCGTTCGGTCAGTCTATATTTAAATCTTTTCAGATTATGGTATAACCTTGGTGTTAAAGAAATCATTGGTCCATATCTTCCTGCCTTCTCCACACAAAACTCGAGAATCCTGCTGTATTACTTGACCGGCTGCAAAATGTAGAGCATGGGAAAAGCTTTATTTTTTGACGTTTGAGTAAAGGTGATTACTAATACTCCCGTAATCAAAATGGCGGGTTACGTCACATAAATAGCCAAACTACGAGAATATGCTCAAAAACTTGTTTGCAAGAAATGTACGTCTGCTAACTTGATTATCCGTCCCTTTATTAGCATGAGGCAAAAGGGAATCCGGAATATCTCTTTGTAGAAAATTGCACAACTCTTCAAATCCGTGCCCATTTTCCCAACAAATTTCCATGAAATCGCTATCTCTCGTTTTAAAGTATGAGCGAACATCGTCATTGTGACTTTTGTAAAAATCCAAGTGCTCTCGTTCATGTCTATGGGGATAATTGTAGCCGTAGGCTAGTTTTCGGAAATGCCCTCTGGGGGGCGTTTTCATAGAATGTTGCTTAAGGCTATTAAGCCATACGTTGGCATCTTTACGAACAGTAAGTATGAACTTGCTCCCTGGGAACATTGCGTCAAGTTCTTTATAGATTAACGGCCAGGGCCAATCCTCAAATAAGTCGAACTGATTTACCGTATCTTTAATACGAGAAAAATCATTCTTAATCGTGACATCCTCAAGAAGCTCCCGACTACAGCTAGTGCAACGATAGCCCAACAGCTTTGCAGACTGACCTAATGTTGTAGTGCCAGTTTTGTTTAGCCCGACTCCAAATATTTTGGGGTTATTATCAGTTATTGTCATTACATGTCCTGACGATTTGAAGTTGCTCACCCAACGGTGTTTGGATAATTGATTTTGGAGATGGTGTCAGTTTTTACTAGGATTCAATTTACAACCTGGAACCCAAACGACGAACCTCCCTATTCAAGCTATGATGTAATTATGTACGTCCGAATTATGTATACTGCGGTAAGAACATGAAGAATAGGAGCACTTCCAGTCTAATAACTTCTGGCAATCAAACCAAATACAATCGGAATCGAAAAAAAATCTGATATTTTTTGAAGTACCCTTATAAGATCCCACGTAGGCTATTATTCAACCAAAATTAACTACTGTGGTGAAACAAAATGATTTAGTGGCCCTATCCCCTTTCCAAGTTCCATACTTTCTCTGATTGCACGGGTGATAAATTTTTTCGAGTTTGCAACCGCCGGAATCAAAGAAAGTCCTAAAGCGAGGTTCGCGGCAATGGCCGCAGATAATGTACAACCAGTACCATGCGTGTTTTTTCTGTCTAAGCGCGGCTCCGAAAATTCATGGAACGAGCTACCATCATATAAGACATCAACTGCTACCCCATCAAGATGTCCCCCTTTTACCAAGACATTTTTAGCGCCACGGCGATGGATAATTTCAGCAACCTTTTTCATATCATCGGTTGATTGAATATTAATATCTGATAGTACTTCCGCTTCAGGAATATTGGGGGTTACCACTTCAGCCAGCGGTATAATTTTATCAATTAAAGCTTTCTGTGCTGAATCTTGCAACAAAGCATCGCCACCTTTTGCACGCATCACAGGATCAACCACAAGGTTGGCGATTTTAAATTCAAGAATTTGGGGAGCAAGGGTGTCAATAATGGTAGAGCTTGACAACATACCCGTCTTCGCGGCATCTACACCAATGTCGGTTACAACAGCTTCCAGTTGTGCGGCAATAATCTCCGGACTAAGTTCCTCAACACCATGTACACCCTGCGTATTTTGGGCAGTTACCGCTGTTATCACAGACATTCCAAAACAGCCGAATTGGTGAAATGTTTTCAAGTCCGCTTGAATGCCAGCTCCGCCGCCTGAATCCGAGCCGGCAATTGTCAGAAGTCGCTTCATCAAATGGAATTACTTTAAATAGGATTGAATGATGCCACCACCGACCACCAAGTCATCCTGATATAAGACAACAGACTGCCCAGGAGTTACAGCACGCTGCGGTTCATCAAAAAGGATTCGAATTGCACCATCTTTTTCAGAAAAAATGCAAGCAGGTACCGCCGGACTGTTGTAGCGAATTTTAGCCTGTACCGCGATTTCTGAGTTAGGTTTTGACAAAGAGACCCAATTCATTTTATCCGCAATGAGCCCACGATGCACCAGGTTTTGGTTGCTGCCAATTTTAATACGATTGGCACCGGTATCAATTTCTGTAACATAAACGGGTGCTGGCATGGCCAAGCCCAATCCTTTACGTTGACCGATTGTATAAAATGGAAATCCTTTGTGCCGGCCAATCACTTCATTTTCCTGATTTACAATTTCTCCATTTTCCAAATCTGCCAACGATGTGTTTTTTTTCTTCAAATAACGGCTATAATCATTATCCGGGATAAAGCATATTTCCATGCTTTCTTTTTTCTCGGCAGTACGCAGGTTGTATTTTCTGGCCAAATCACGTATTTCCGGTTTGGAAAACTCTCCAACAGGGAAAAGTGTTTTAGCCAGCCCCTCTTGGCGAATACCCCAGAGCGCATAAGATTGATCTTTGTTACCATCAAGGCCTTTTTGTAGAATATGGCGCCCGGATTTTTCATCATAAGAACATCTCGCATAATGTCCGGTTGCGATTTTTTCGGCGCCTAACTCTTCAGCCTTGTTTAACAACGCGCCCCATTTAATAAAAGTATTGCAGCGAACGCATGGGTTGGGCGTCCGGCCTTCCATGTATTCAGACATAAAATTATCCGTAACCGCAGCTTCAAATTCTTCCCGAAAATTAACGACATAATATGGAATTCCAAGCGTAGCACACACACAGCGTGCGTCGTCCATCGTATCAATTGAGCAGCATCCACTGTCCTTGTTGAGGTTGCCGCCAACCCGGTCATAGTCCCACAAATTCATGGTTACGCCGATACAATTATAACCTTGCTCTATTAACAAAGCCGCTGCTACTGAGCTATCCACACCACCGCTCATGGCAACGACGACTGTTTTTTGTGATTTATCCTGCATGGTTGCATTCCAAATTATTTACGCTGAACCTTTCGTAGACGGGTTACGATTTCATCCAACGCATTTACAACAATATCAATTTCTTCGAGCTTACTATGTCGCCCAAAACTGAAACGTATGGCCGATATGCCTCGTTTCTGACTCACCCCCATCGCCTTAAGTACGTGGGAGGGCTCCACTGTTCCCGAAGTACAGGCTGAGCCGTTTGAGACTGCGATGCCTTTTAAATCAAGACTCAAAAGCATAGAGTCGCTTTGAATACCTTCGAAAGAAACATTTAAGATTCCGGGATAAAAGTTTTCGGAGTGTCCATTGAACTTTGCTTCCGGAATTCTTGCTTTTATCTTTTCCTTAAAGGCCTTCCGACATTGCAAAACATGGCCGCCATCAGCTTCTATTCTATCAATACAAATTTCAACAGCCTTGCCGAAACCTACAATTGCAGGCACGTTCTCGGTACCAGCCCGACGATCCCGCTCATGCTTACCACCATGTACCAATTTGCCCAACTTAATACCCTGCCGTACATAAAGCGCGCCGATACCTTTCGGTCCATAAATTTTGTGGCCGGAAATCGAGAGTAGAGCAATGTTCATTTCTTTAACATCAACCGGTATTTTACCAAAGCTTTGCACTGCGTCCGTATGAAAAAGAATATCTTTTTCGCGGCACAATTTGCCAATTTCTCCAATTGGGTTAACTGTCCCAACCTCATTGTTTACATGCATAACCGAAACTAAAAATGTATCTTCACGAATGGCCTTTTTAACGTTGTCTACAGATATTAAGCCAGTTTCGTCGACATTTAGATAAGTAACATCGTACCCAATTTCCGCCAATGCCTCGCATGTCATTAGCACTGCCGGGTGTTCAGTTTTTGATGTTATGATATGCCCGTTGGGTCTATGGTACGCGGCCCCTTTTAAAGCCCAGTTATCTGCCTCAGTACCGCTGCCGGTAAAAACAATCTCTCCTATTTCCGCATTAAGCAATTGGGCAATTTTTCGTCGCGAGTTTTCCATGGCCACTTTTGCTTCCTGGCCAAAACTATGAATACTTGAGGCGTTTCCAAAAGAATTGGAAAAATAGGGTAACATGCTTTCGAGAGCCTCCGGTGCCAGAGGCGTGCTTGCACTATAATCGAGGTAAATTTTATTATCTTTTTTCATTCATTTTTCGCATAATAAGAAACGAAATATAAAACTAATTAACCCGAATTTCAAGCAAAGTTTCAAGTAACAGAATTTCACTTCGATACATCTACCAGGAACAAAATCTTATATTTTATTGTTTAAGCTATCAATTCAAAAATGATAGCTGAAGGATCAAATGCATCGACTACGATTTCTGACTTACATAATCCCCCTCTTCCTGTTCGCTCAAACAACTGTTTCAATATTTGCTCAAGGTAATGATAATAAAGACAACACAAAGGGTCACCCGGCCAATGCTCACGATATTCTCACAGGCAATACTCCTGAGGAAAAAATTTATACGCTGCGCAAACAGGAGTTCATCGACAATGCTGCTGAAAGCTATCGTGACACTTCATTTGCGAATATTTCCTTCACATTTAATTCAGATAAGCATTTACCCTTGTATTTAGATTCGGATGGTTTGAAGGGTTTGAGTCCTTTCAAAGACGACATTCAAGAAGGTATGCAGCGAGATGCTGGTATTCCTTCGACTATTTCGCTCACTGCTGCAATTGAGGCATTAGTTAAAAGTTATCAAAAGAATAAAAAGGGGAAAAAAGTTAAAAATCTATCTGTTCCGACAGATATGGAAATTGATGTTCTCAAAATTTTATGGGTCGAAGAAACAGCAACTGCGAGCGAGATATATGCGAAACTGGACTCGAATACTACAATTCATTCCGAGGAGTTACAGAATGTATTAAGCCAAATGACCACAAAAGGCTTTCTCGACCGAAAAAAAATCTCTCCATCCAATGAATTTAATTTATTCGGCTTTGCCCAAATCGAATTAAGCTCAAAAAACAGAAAAAATAAGGTGTATTTATATTGGCCAATCATAACGAAAAAAAAGCTCTTCACCTATTTGGATGCCGAACATTACCTCGCACTCGTGGAGAGTCAACATAAAAATGATATTGATCTGAAAAACAACGACTTCAAAAGCAACTACCAAATATTCTTAGAAAAAAAATTATATCGATTATTTGAATGATTAAAGCCAGCCATTCGCCAAATACCACTCAGCAGTTTCTTTAATACCTTTTCCCAACCCATATTCCGGCTTAAACCCAAGTTCTTTTTTTGCTTTCTCACTGCTACAAACCCAATGATTCATTTTAATTTCTTTATACTTATCCAAGCTCAAAATAGATGGTTTTCGGGTAAACCTAGAAAATAGTTCTGAAAAAAAAGATGCCCAAAATGACAAAAATACCGGCATAACCAAACGCCGAGTCTTCACATTGAGCTCTGAAGCAATGGCACCACCGAACTCATCCCACGTATAGGGTTTCTCGTCACATAAATAATATGTCTGCCTAACAGAGCTATTATTTTCAGCAGCGAGAATAATGCCATTAACCAGGTCTTTCACATAGACAAAGCTAGCTGTTCTTTCACCGCCTGCCAGTATTGGTAGAATTCCCTTTTTCCCATATTTGAAATAAGTTAAAACATCCCTGTCCCTGGGTCCAAACACAGCCGGGGGCCGAACCATGGTTATTGGCAACTTATCAAAAAACTCGATTACCACTTTTTCAGACTCACACTTACTCTTGCCATAATGGGATACGGGATGGCAATCTTGCCCTTCCTTCAAAAGCCTGCCATCAAAACTTGGCCCGGCGGCAGCCAAACTGGAAACGTGGACAAATCGTTTTACGGATGGATTGAATTTAACAACAGCGTCGAGCAAATTTTGTGTTCCAGTTACATTTACATTATAATATTCTTCCCTTCTAAGCGCTTTTGTACAGCCCGCCAAATGAAAAATAATATCCACATCAGCAACTGCGTCCTTAAGTGAATCAGGATGAAGAATATCACCTTCAACTTGTTCAAAGCTTAGTCCATTAAGCCACTTTAAGTCTGAACCTTTTTTCCTCAAAATACATTTAACTTCGTATCCATTTTCTATCAACTTCTCCACCAAAAAACTACCAATGAAACCCCGTGCTCCCGTTACCAAAGCCTTCATTCATACTCCTATATGTTTTACATTTAAGTAATTAAATTATTAAAAATAAGCAAGTCATCTTCGTAAAAATTATAAATTCACTGTAATTTTTTGACTTGCTTTAATATCAATGAATCTCTATATTTAGACCTTCAAATCGCACATAAAAACTTTCGAGGAGATCAAATTTGGCAGACCTGTTTGACAAATGTAGGGGCTTTACGCGAGCAAAGGAACTTCAAGAACAAGGATTTTATCCTTACTTCAAAGCAATTCAATCTGGTGCGGATTCTGAAGTGGTTATTGACGGGAAAGAACTCATAATGGTTGGCTCCAACAACTATCTCGGTCTCACCCAGGATCCGAGAATTAAAGAAGCTGCACAGAAAGCCATCAATGAATTTGGGTCAGGATGTACGGGTTCCAGATTCCTTAATGGCACGCTCTCTTTACATGTTGAATTGGAAGAAAAACTAGCCGAGTTCATGAATGTAGAAGCTGCTCTGGTTTTTTCTACAGGATTTCAAACCAATCTCGGCGCCATATCCTGCCTTGCCTCAAAAGATGATATTATTTATACAGATCGTAACAACCACGCCTCCATAGTTGACGGTGCAAGACTTTCTTTTGCCAGAACCGTAAAGTTCAAACATGACAACTTCCATGACCTTGAACGATTATTGTCTGCCAGTAAAGAAAGGTTTGGTAAATTAATCGTGGTTGATGGCATCTTCAGCATGGAAGGCACTCTGGTAAACCTGCCAGAATTGGTCAAAGTTGCAAATAAATATGATGCAAAAGTTATGGTTGACGATGCACATTCTGTTGGTGTTTTTGGGGCAAACGGTCGCGGTACCGCAGAGCATTACGGCCTGGAGGATAACGTCGATGTAGTTATGGGTACTTTCAGTAAATCATTTGCTTCGCTCGGGGGTTATGTCGTTGCATCTGCCGATGTTATTCATTATATAAAACATCACGCGCGTGCTTTAATTTTTTCTGCCAGCATCCCACCGGCTAACGCAGCATCAGTAATTAAAGCTTTGGAAATTATAACCAATGAACCCGAACGCAGGGAAAAACTCTGGCAAAATGTCCGAAAGATGAAAAAGGGTTTTAATGAGTTGGGTTTTAATACAGGTAAAAGCGAAAGTCCAATAATCCCCATTCTTGTTGGTAAAGACGAAGATACTTTTGTCTTCTGGAAAATGTTATTTGATAATGGAATTTTTACAAATCCAGCAGTGGCGCCGGCTGTTCCCCAGGGACAGGCTTTAATCAGAACCAGTTATATGGCAACTCATACAGATGAGGAGCTTGATATTGTACTGGATACTTTTGCCAAAGTCGGTAAAGAGCTTGGTTTAATTTAAAGAAGTAATAATTTACTCGAGATTAAAAAAGGTCGTATTATTTACGGCCTTTCTTGTTTAAAGCTATTTCTTAACAAAAGGAAAATCCGTGGCAATGATTACAATTAAAAAAGTGGAAACAAAAAGTGATTTAAATATCTTCATTAAATTCCCCTGGAAGATTTACAAGGGCAATCCACATTGGGTTCCACCATTATTGCTGGACGTTAAAAAACTTCTCAACAAAAAAAAGAACCCGTTCTTTCTGCATTCAGAAGCTGACCTGTTTTTAGCAGAAAAAGATGGAGAAACTGTGGGAAGAATCGCTGCAATTTTAAACAACAACCATAACGAATTCCAAAAAGAGAAAACTGCTTTCTTTGGTTTTTTTGAAACTATAAACGATCAGGAAGTTTCTGATAAACTATTTGAAACAGTGAAAAACTGGGGGCAACAAAAAGGAATGGATACGCTCCGCGGCCCAATGAATTTTACGATAAATGATACTTGCAGTTTATTAATTGAAGGCTTCGATTCCAGCCCGTCCATTATGATGATCTATAATCCCGAGTATTATATCAATCTCCTCGAACAGGCAGGTTTTCACAATGCAAAGACTCTTCTTGCCTATGACTTTACCTCAGATATGTCGATTCCTGACCGATTTGTAAAATTCGCAAATAGAGCATTGCAAGATAGCGAGCTAAATATTCGCAAAATGAACATGAAAAAACTGGACGATGAAATCAAAATTGTGCGGGATATCTTTAACAATGCCTGGGAAACTAACTGGGGATTTGTCCCCCTAACTGAAAAGGAAGTCGAATACTTAGCTGATGATTTAAAAGAAGGCATTGATCCGGATATTGTGTTTATCGCAGAAGTCAATGGCGAGCCGGCAGGATTCGCATTAACATTGCCCAACTACAATGAAATACTTAAAAATGTAAATGGCAGACTTTTACCCTTTGGTATTTTCAAACTCCTGTTTGGCAAGAAAAAAATTAAAGGCGTCCGGGTGATTATTCTTGGGATAACAAAAAAATTCCAGAAGAAACGCGGACTGGGACCTGCTCTTTATTATGAAACCTACATGCGAGGGGTAAATAAGGGTTACACGCGGGGAGAATTTTCCTGGATATTAGAAGACAATATTTTAATGAACAGAGCCTTGGAGGGTTTAGGTGCTAAAGTTTATAAGAAATATGCTATATTTGAATCAAAGTTGTAATTACTCGTACCAATAAAGAATTCTTCCACATCCTTCACAATTGATAACGTCCTGGTCGCTGCGACCACGTGTAATTAATTGAGTAGGGACGCGCATAAAACAACCGAGACAAACATCGTCCTTCACCGGTACAATTGATCGTTTATAATGTTTTTTGAGTTTTTCATAATTAAATTGAAGCGGTTTATTGATTTTTCCTATAATTTCGTCACGAGCCGCCTGGAGTTCCTCTCTTCCTTTAACATCAAATCCTATTTGTTTTACATCCTCCACATCTTTAATCATGATATCAACATCTTGCAAAGTAACCAACAATTCCAACTGTTTATTTAGCATTGCGCTATCCTTTTATGGTTTGAATAAATTCATCGAATGTTTCAGCTTTAAGCAACTTATTTCTATTCTTGGTTTCGTGTAAAAACTCTACTAACTTACCAAGAATAGGTAAATAACGATTATTCTCCTCCTGAGGAGGAGCAAGCACCGTAAAAATCAATTTTACCGGTTTTTTATCAGTTGCTTTAAAATCAATCCCGTCAGTAGATTTGCAAAAAGCAATTGTTACATCGAGTGCTGCGGTTGTCCGGCCATGGGGAATAGCCACGCCCTTGCCAATTCCGGTGCTACCCAAAGTCTCCCGCTTTTCAAGCATTTCTACGACAATATTTTTATCTCTCACAATTTTGTTATTTGCAAATAATTCAGCAATCTCATTGAACGAGTCTGTCCTGGTTTTTGCCTCAAGATTGGATAAAAATAAATTTTCATTAAAATATTGAGCTAATTCAGTTGTTTCCATTACTCCACCTCGTAAATTATTATTTCGTTTATTTTCACTACCCCAAACGATTTGCATTTTCAATAACCTCTCTTAAGGCCGGCATAATGTATATCTCGTCAAACTCAACATTCGATTTCAGTTCAGTTGAAATAATATTTATTTTTTGGGTAGTATCCAAACTCTTATTAATAATAAGCTGCTTATTTTCTTTGTAACGGCAAAACCCTCCTGAAAAATCACCCTTTTCATAACGTATGTTTATACCCATCTCGCTGAGCAATTTTTCAAGATTTTCCAGTACTTCATTCTCTTCCATAATGACAAAGATTATAAATACTGAGTTAACATTTTTTGCTTTGCCATATCAACCAAAGCCTTGACATCCTGTGCCCTTTCTCGTGGACATAACAAAATGACATCACCTGTGTCTACGACAATCAGATTATCAATCCCAACCATAGCGATACTTCTTTCATTCGAATCGATATAACAACCTTTACTATCCTTAACAAGATGCTGCTGACCGAGTAAAACATTCATCTCAGCGTCCTTGTCGTGAAGTTTGTAAACCTCTTCCCAGCTTCCAAGATCATTCCAGCCAAAAGAACCACGCAGGACGATTACGTCCTCAGCAGCTTCCATAATACCATAATCAATTGAAATACCTGTAATTTCCCCGTAAACACGATTAACTACATCAGCCTCAGATGCAGTTCCTATATTCTCATCTATTTTGATTAAACCATCATAAAGCTCAGGCAAACTTCTTTTAATTTCACCAAGTATTCTTTCTGTCTTCCAAATAAATATCCCACTATTCCACAAGAAGTCACCACTTTGAATAAATGATTTGGCCGTTTCCTCATTAGGTTTTTCTGCAAATGTTTTAACTTTAAAAATGTCAACGCCTTCGATATTCTTAACTGTATCTTCCGATTGGATGTAGCCATACCCTGTAGCCGGATAGGTTGGTTCTATGCCAATAGTAACCAAACTGTCTAATTCATTTGCAGCTTTTGCCCCAGCAAGTAAAGTTTCATGAAAAACCTGATCGTTCAAAATCAAATGATCTGCAGGCAGGACAACCATTGTCTCTCCCGGATGTTTCTTTTGCATAAAAACAGATGCCAGCCCGATACATGGTGCTGTATTTTTCCCCATTGGCTCAACTATAAAATTGCCATCAGGAAGTTCCGGGAGCTGCTCCTTAATTTTTTCAAGTTGTTCGGCAGTAGAAACAACATAAATGTTTTCATAAGGAATAATCGGCAACAACCGATTAGCCGTATTTTGAATAAGCGTCTTTTCCCCAAACATTTTAAGTAATTGTTTGGGATGTTCACGTCGGCTCTTCGGCCAAAACCTGGTACCCAATCCACCAGCCATAATTAAAGCAAGCATAACTTTGAAACTCCCTTTTCAGCCAGAAATAAAAAAATGCCATTGTAAGGGTCTTACAAATGGCATAAAAATTTCGCTGGCAAATTTCCTAGTAGAAACAAATTTATTCGTTTCGTTCGTTGGTTAATAATAAGTAAAATTAGTTTTGAAAACTATTAATAACTTTCAACAAAATCAAGCACTTTTAAATGCGGTTTTTAAAAGATGGACGGACACATCACCTATTAAGTCAGGTGCATCTGAAAAGGCTTTCAGAATAAATCCCGGTGTAAACTCCCCTTTTAACAGAGTGGTTAAATTTTCCGGGCTTAACCTTGCCAGAAGCTTAATTTTTTGATTCCATTTTTCATCAGTATAAGTTGAAAATCGTTGATTTAGAAACTGGCCGGCATCAAAGATACGCTTATATTTCTTCTGCCACATTTTTTCATATTTTTGAAGAAATGACAGACTATAATCTTTTGCTTCGATGGATTCGGAGGCTACAGTACCTGCCATCCGCCCAATGTCGATAGAAAACCTTATGCCTTCGCCCAGAAGCGTTGAAATCAACCCACCTGCATCCCCTGCAATAAGACAGTTGTTACTTATGGTATGCTTTAAATATCCCTGAGAAGGAATGATTCCTGTATGATATTCAATCCTGCTAACCGATTTGAGTTGATCTGAAAATATGTCATTATCACTAATCAGATTCTCAAGGATTGGTCTTGGATCTACATTTGTATCAGGTTTTATTATGCCGACGCCAACACGAATACGTTTTTCTTTATAAGAGAAAACCCAGGCATATCCTTTTGGGGCGAATTTTTCACCAAACAATAGAGCAACTTGCCCCTCAGGCCAGTCGGGGGCATATAAATCGTATTCAGCGCCAATACCATATCTGCTGAGTCCCTTTGTTATACCCAACTCACGTCCCATAAAGCAGGAAGCACCACCGGCATCTATTACCAATTTGGCTTTCATCAACCGCTCAACGCCGTGGTTACGAACATAAAGCCCCGAGAGCTCAGTACCCTCAAAATATGGCCGTGCGACTGTATGATTGATAAAAATCTCTGCACCCCTCTCGGAAGCAATTTCTGCTAAATATTGATATAAGCCACGAATGTCTAAAACACATGCCTCTGCTTTTTCATATTCAAAAACTGCCTTTACATTCGGAGCTATAAAGTAGCCGGTTTTAATGGGATACATAAACTTTTTGGGAATCCCTAATTTCTCCAAGTCGCTGAGCCAACTTCCTCCACTGGTGTGTACCGGATAACCGATCTCCTTGCTCTTTTCGAAAAGTGCAATTTTTGCCCCATTCGCTGCGGCTGCATAAGCGGCTGACAAGCCGGCCGGGCCACCTCCAATTATAAGTATATCATAATCCATAGTATTGAACCATAAACAAAAAAAGCACTTAGCGAAAACTAAGTGCTTTGATTCCAGAAAATTTTTTAGCTACATATTGGCTTCTAATTTTGATTGAATTTGATTTTTGGGAACCGCTCCAACTATTTGTTCGACAACTTTTCCCTCTTTAAATATAAGTAGCGAAGGGATACTTCTTATGCCGTATTTGCTGGCAGTAACCTGATTGTTGTCAACATCCAGCTTTCCGATCTTAGCTTTTCCATCAAACTCAGTCGCCAATTCGGCAACAGATGGAGCTATCATTTTGCAAGGTCCGCACCATTCTGCCCAAAAATCGACAAGTACGGGGACATCAGCAGTTAGGACTTCAGATTCAAAGTTATCATCAGTAAAAATGATGGGGTCTGACATTAGTTTCTCCTTAAACAATACACCTGTAATTCTAAAATTGAAAATAAAGATAGACAGCCTGCAAATTAATTGCAAGCTGTTTTTAAATGTATCTGTTACTAATTAAAATATTTTTTTCGAAAATATCAGTGCTGTGTTTCGAAAAAATAGTTTTATCTGAGTGAAAGAAAGTATTTTTTTTCGCTGGAACAATGACATCGCCCCAATATAAATAAATCCGAATTGGAAAAGCAGAAAAAACGGTATAGATGAGTAAACACCTTTAGTCATCAACTCAACCAGAGAAATTATAAAATAAGATCCTATAAATAATTCGATGAAGGGTTGCAGCTTAAAATCTACACGATACTTTTTATTCTGCCAATTTTCATTATTACCCTCAATGTTGTATTTAGGCGTTCTTTTAAAATCAGTTGTATGATTAAACAACGCCTCAATTACAGCCCGAGCATTATTAATTGACAATCCAATACCTAAAGACATCAGCAAAGGCAAGTATGGAATCTGTTTCTTCCAGGATTTATTACTATCTTTTTGGGAAACTAAATAGTAAAGAATAACCGAGAGCGAAGTACTAAAAAACACAGTCAGGAAAACATAGATCATCCAATCCCAGCCATTCTTTATTTGCAAGTGTAAAATAATGGGCATCAAAACTGAAGGAATAGTCATGAATAAGTAAGTGAAGTTATTAACCAAATGTGCTGCAGCTTCCATTTTTATATAAAAAGGGATTTTGCTTTTAAAAATAACAGGTATTAATTTTTTTGCCGTTTGAACAGAACCTTTGGCCCATCGGTGCTGTTGCGACTTGAATGCACTCATTTCAACCGGTAGCTCAGCTGGAGCCACAACATCCGGTAAGTATAAAAACTTCCAGCCGGCTAATTGTGCCCTGTAGCTTAAATCCAAATCTTCTGTCAAAGTATCATGTTGCCAACCACCAGCATCTTCAATAGCTTGTTTACGCCAAATTCCTGCGGTACCATTAAAATTCAAAAAGCGTCCCGAGCGATTTCGGGCGATATGCTCAATAACGAAATGTCCATCTAAAAACAAAGCTTGTATTTTTGTGAGCAGCGAATAATCCCGGTTAATATGTCCCCACCTTGTTTGTACCATTCCAATCTCTTTATTACCAAAAAATGGGATGGTCTTTTGTAAGAAGTCTTTTTCAGGGACAAAATCAGCATCAAAAATTCCGACGAATTCGCCTTTTGCAATTTTAAGCCCCTGCTCCAAAGCGCCGGCTTTAAACCCGGTACGATCTTCCCGATGAATACAGACAATGTCAAAACCAGCGTTTTTATATTTTTCCACAAGCCGATTGGCAATATGCTGCGTCTCATCTGTAGAGTCATCCAAAATCTGAATTTCTAATAAGTCTTTCGGGTAATCGATTTTGCAAACCGCTTCCACCAAGCGCTCTACTACATACTTTTCGTTGAAGATTGGCAGTTGTAGTGTTACATAAGGTAGTTTTTTAAAAGGCTTTACTTTGGGATTGGCTTCATCTTTATGTTTCCAGTAAACACATAGTAAAAAGTATTTATGAAAACCAAATGTGATCAGCATTATCAACACCAATCCATAAAGTGAAAGTATCGTTATTTCCAGAAAAGTCATATAGGCTCCGCATACCAATTTGTCATAATTAAATTAATCATCCACGCTAGCTTGACAGCAAAAATTTCTTTGAATAAAAGAAATATTGTCATTTCAAACAAAACCACTTTCGTGTTTATTCCTGCTCAATCAACTTTGAGACTAGCAGTAAATTTAAAGCAGGCTGAATATATATAATTTGCGATAGGAAGTCAAGGGAAGTTTGTTAGTAAAACGTTGTATCTTAAGGCAAGTTCAGGCTGCGAATTGTGGTGAAAGGGAGACTCAGAACATCAATCTCCGACTTGATTCCGGATAATTGACTCGCTGTATTTCCATTTAGGGCGACTTGAATAAAAATCGGTCGTAAGACCTTAGAAAGTAAAAATGTGTCGACGTAGTTTAAGTAGGGAGCAGAATTGAAAATTATATAATCAAAATCAGATTTGAACTGGTTAACGAGAGCAGAGAATTTACCAGATAAAAGCAGACTTATTTTTTCCAGCGGCAGCTTACCACCTTGAACCAAGTAAACATTTTCGATGTTTGTTTTTTGTATAATCTGCTCAATAGACACCAGGTTATCCAAAATATAATCAACAACACCCAGCGACTTTTTCAATCTATAATTATTGTTAAGGGAATCTGTTTTGAAATCACAATCGACTATTAGAATTCGCCCTATACCTTTTTTAATCAACTCCCAGGCAGTCTCAAGAATGAGTGCCGGACATTGAGGGTTTTGTTCAGGAGCGTTAAACAAAACCAGTTTATTCATTGTCTGAATCTTTGCCTCTTGAATAAAATCTCCTAAACCTTTCATATCAATTATTTTCTGGTCATTGGCAAAATTCCGAGATTGGGTTTGTTTAAGAGATTGCTTTATGTATTCAATATCACAAAACGCAGATGTATTTTTTTTAGTTTCTGTAAACAGGTGTAAACTGGGTACAAAGTTATTCGAAGTTCTTACATTGGGCATAAGTATAGCCTTATTTATATTTCAGTTCCGAAGCCACTACCATAAGTTAAATTCGCTGTATCCATTTCAGTTGATTTCGTGACATAAACAATATCATAAGGCGCCAACTTAAAAGCACCGTCGCCTTTTTTTGAGGTACTTCTGTCATGTTTCAGATTAACTTTGAACTTTGCCCATCCTCCATCAGTTTTTTTGCGGAGAACATATGCAGAATATTCTGATCGCAAATTCCTTACACCTCCGGCCAAACGGATACTTTGTGCAACAGTTAATGTTTTCTTAAAGTGAATGATGCCGGGCTTTTTAATTTTTCCCGCAATATAAACAGCCTGTTCTTTCCTTGATAAAATATGTACTTGAACCAATGGTTTAATTAACACCTTTGAGTATTTGCTGGTAATCACCATTTCTAAATCATTTATAGTAAACCCGGTTACAAGAATATTTCCAATTGCCTTGGTCCTGATGGCTCCGGAAAAATCAACGAATAATCTTTCATTATACTCGCGGTAATTACTCAATTCAATACGGATAACATCTCCAGGACCGACAGTATAATCGTTATTGCTGTTAATCCGAAATGCCTGATTCCCGGAACATGCACACAATGGTAAGGCTAACAACAGTAGTTTGGAAAAATAAGAAAATCTGATCATTCAGTTGCTCCTTTTGCCGCCTAAAAGCAACCTGTATGCCAGGGAAATCTTTCAAGATCATAAACAATATAAATTCTATTTTTTCAACTAGTTACAAGTTTCTAGAAGAATACAGGTTTTATATAAAAAACAAATTTTTGTAAAATCTTGATTTACTTGTTACGATGGCTTACACAACAATGATGTCTGATGTTTTTTTGATTTGAATATGTTGGAGACTATTTGGGATCATCTAATAATGATGCTCTTTTGACCACATTTTCACCAAATTTAGAACTCAGTGAATCCAGCAGTTTTGTTAGTTTTATATTCGTTAGCGACTCCTGTTCAAACAGACCAAGCTGCTCACCTTCGCCCGTATTTAATTGGGAAACACCAACGCCCAGCAAGCGCACTTTTTTATTTTCCTTATTGAAATTGCGGTAAAGTGAAATAGCTACGCCTTTTATTATTTGAGTCGAGTCTATAAAATCATCGAAAGTCTTACTCCGCGTAAAGGTTGAAAAATCCTCAAAGCGTACTTTTAAAGCAATAGTTCTGCCTTTCAACTGACCTTTTCGCATCATTGCTGTAAGTGATTCTGCCAACTTTAAAAGTGTTTTTTCTATCAACTCCTGATCATCGGTATCTTCATAAAACGTTCTTTCCTGGCTGATCGATTTTTGCGGCCCCCAAGGTTCTACCGGACGGTTATCAATACCGTTAGATAATTTCCACAAAGCATGTCCCCATTTCCCAAACTTCTTACCAAGTTCCTGTTCTGATAGCTCGGCAATTTGACCGATAGTCGCTATGCCGATATCAGAAAGTGCAGCCTCCGTTTTTTTGCCCACACCCCACAATTTGGAAATTGCCAAATCTTTCAGAAATACTTTTTCCATACCTGGCTGTACCATCACCAGTCCATCGGGTTTTTGTAAATCCGATGCGATTTTTGCAAGAAATTTATTAGGAGCAACGCCCACAGATGCCGTTAAATGCAATTCATTTTTAATTTGGTCTTTTACAGATTTGGCCAATGCATCAATGCCGCCAAACAACCCCAGGCTTTTTGTGACATCCAGAAAAGCCTCGTCCACACTAATTTTCTGTATGATTGGCGTAAATTCTCTCAAGACATCCATTAGTTGCCCCGACACCTCACTGTAACGCTGCATCCTTCCCCGAACATAAACGCCATGCGGACACCGCCTATAAGCTTGTGAAATGGGCAAGGCGGAATGTACACCATATTTCCTTGCTTCATAACTTGCGGTTGCAACAACCCCCCTACCGGTACCCCCCTTTGGATCTGCACCAACAATTACCGGTTTGCCACGATACCGGGGGTTGTCTAATTGTTCAATAGCCGCAAAAAATGCGTCCATATCAACATGTAAAATTGTTCTGTGCATATTTATCCTGAAACCGGCCAACTTTTTTCATTAAAAGTTAGACATTTTGCTCTCAATTTACTAAATATTTTGTATATTAGCATCAAATATCATTTGGTTAATTTTGTAGGAAATAAAATGGTAAACGCATCCGGCACCAAGTCTACCTCACCGATAGCAATTATTAGAGTCGGCGGTTATATGGAAATGACCACGTCAGATGAACTTGATAAAGTGTTAGATGGCCTGATTCAAAAACAGTCATATCAAATTATCGTTGACCTCGCAAATGTGGATTATGTAAGTAGCCGGGGCTGGAGTATCTTTTTAAGCAAAATTAAGGAAATTCGGGAAAACGGCGGCGATCTGAAATTGATAAATCTGACGACAAATGTATATGAAGTTTATAAAGTTCTAGAGTTTTTCTGGTTTCTAAGAGTGTATGACTCCATCGACGATGCTGTTTCAGATTTTGAAAATAACGTACCACCAATGCCGGAGTAAATTTCATCCTGTCCCCCTAATTCAGCGCCAGCAATAAAACCTCATACATTATAATTAAAAGATAAATTACAAGACTTAATACTATAAATCTCTTACCGCTAATCAATCCCCTGAATGAATGATTCTTTAAGACCAAAATAGTTAAAGAACAAATCACGGTTATAAAATATTTGATTATTACAAAAGGCACCATCCCCAAGCTTAAAAAATAAGCCATTACGGGATTACCCTCGCGTACAATTCCCATGTCAATTAAAGTGAGGGTTAAAAACGCATCCAATGTGGAGAGATTAATAATCATGAAAATCAGGAAAACAGCCCGCCAACCATATCTGTCCACGAAATGATTCTTTTGCCGATCCAGCTTTCTCCGCTCATACCGGCGTGAGCCTTTTAGACTAGATTTTGTAAACGGGACGGTGGGTTCATTTCTTCTGTCTTTATTCTCCCTGCGCTCCGGTGAACCATTTTCAGCTAAAGCCATCCATACTCACTCAAAAATCAATAAACCATTCTCATTATTGAAGTATCGGATACTTTTACCAATTTTCAACTTTTAAGATCTACTAAATCCCTTTAAACTGTGGTTTGCGTTTTTCCAGGAAAGCAATGGTCCCTTCCTTTGCATCTTCAGTCGACATGCATAAACCAAACAAATTCGCCTCGAGCTGAACACCCTCTTCCAAAGTTAGTTCGAGTCCGTGATTTATTGCTTCCAGGCTAAGTTTAACCGCAACGGATGCTTTTGAATATATTGTGGCTAACAAATTCTGAGTTTCGCTGATCAAGTTCTCAGGCTCATAAACATGATTAACGAGGCCGATTCGGTGTGCTTCAGTTGCCTTGATCATATTTCCGGATAAAATCAATTCAATCGCCCTACCCTTTCCAACTAAACGCGCCAATCTCTGCGTGCCGCCGTTACCCGGAATAATTCCAAGGTTCACTTCCGGCTGACCGAACTTGGCGTTGTCCGACGCAATTCTCATGTGGCACGCCATGGCTAATTCGCATCCACCCCCAAGACAAAAACCATTTATGGCAGCAATTACAGGCTTAGGGAAATTTTCTATAAATCCTAATATTTCCTGACTTTGTAATGCAAAGTCTTTTGCGCCAACCGGAGTGTTCCGGGACAATTCCTGAATATCAGCACCTGCCACAAATGATTTTTCGCCTGCACCGGTAATAATCACACCTCGGATATCTTCAAATTGTTTTGCTTCTTTTAATGCGGTATGGATTTCAGTCATCGTCTGCCAGTTTAGTGCATTCAGTTTATCCGGCCGATTGATAGTAATAATAAATGTTTGCTCTTTTTTCTCAGTTAAAATAAATTGAAAAGTCATTTTATAACCCCATTTTTAAATTAGTCCAAATTACCCCGGAATTTTAATACCTTCCCTATCCTTCTCGCTCTTAGTAAAACGAGAAGGCTGAGGAAAGAGAGTCATTTAAAATTTATTCTTTTCTCTCCACACTCTTCTCTCTTCTTTTTCCGATGCTACATTTCTTGTCATGCATCAAATGCCTCTACAATCAACGCCATCCCCTGACCGCCACCGATGCAAGCCGATGCAAGTCCGAACTGTTTTTTCTGACGGCGCAATTCATGTAAAAGTGTCAATGTGAGTCGCGCACCTGTTGCCCCTAACGGATGTCCTATCCCTATAGAACCACCGTTAACATTTGTTTTTTCTCTATCCAGCCCCAGCTCCTTTTCAACGGCCAAGTACTGTGACGAAAACGCTTCGTTGATTTCAACCAAATCAATATCGGCCAGCGCCATACCTGCGTTTTTCATAGCAATTTTACTTGCCTCTACCGGGCCAATGCCCATAACAGCAGGTTCGACACCAACTGTACCCCAGGACACCAATCGGCCAATAGGATTTGCGCCATTCTCGTTTGCCTTTTTTTGAGAAGAAACCACAAGTGCGGCCGCCCCATCAACCATTCCGCTGGCATTACCGGCAGTAACAGTACCCTCTTCTTTGAAAAAAGTTGGCAGTTTGCTCAAAGTTTCAAGCGTTGTACCAGGCCGCAAATGCTCATCTTTTTCGAAAACAACGGGACCTTTTCTTGATTTGATTTCAACGGGAATTATTTCCTTAGACATTTTACCGGAAGTCCAGGCGGCATTTGCGCGAGACTGGCTGGTATTTGCATATTCATCTACTTCCCGGCGGGAAATCTGATAGCGCTCAGCGAGGTTTTCAGCGGTCATCCCCAT
>JAJDAE010000333.1 GCA_029262035.1 Candidatus Zhuqueibacterota bacterium | reverse complement strand
TTGGTATGTAATTCGACTCAGTTTAAAGTCACCTTTTATGAAGGAGCACCAAGGCGCAATTTTTTTTCATCAAATGTGTACCCTTAAAAAAAGAAAAATGCTACCCAAAGTCAACAATTTTACACAAAAATAAGTTGAGTTTTGGCGATTTCTTTTTTATTATTGGCTATCAATCCGGAAAATATCCCCGTTTTTAAAGCACCTGTTTAATAAAAATCATGGAGGAAAACATGAAAGCAACGCCTTTTTTATTTACATTATGTTTAACCATTTTTGCAATAGCAGGCTTAACCCACTCCCAGGATGGAGATGAAAACAGCGACGGGGATTGGAACTGGACCCTGCCTGTGCCAAGCAATACCATAACAGACTTTCACATAATTAATGGTAGTACGGCAATGTCCGTTGGCAAAAGTGGAACTATCCTCAAAACCAAGGACAGGGGAAATACCTGGGTGCATTTAAAAAGTGGTACGCGCAATGATTTGACAAGTGTTAACTTTACAGGCGCTAATTTAGGGATTGTGGCTGGTGCAAAAGGGACCCTGTTAATTACCAATAATTGCGGTGAAACCTTTACCACTATTCAACTCGGCTGGGATGGTGGCCTGCGAGGCAGCACATGGTTTGGCCCCAACACCGGGGTTGTCGTTGGCGAAGATGGCGCTATTTTCCGCTCAACCGATGGCGGGGTAAACTGGACCCCAATACCCAGTCCAACCGGACTACCGCTCAACGGCGTATATGGTTTCAACGATTGGGGATATGCGGTTGGTGATTCCGGGATTGTTCTTAAAAGCACAGATGCCGGCGCAACCTGGACACCGCGCCCGGTGAATACAGATTGCCAACTTTGGGCCGGAGCAACTGTGGATTCCTTTGGGTTTTCGGTCGCGGGTGCCGGCGGCAAAATTTTTAATACCCCCAATGATGGAACAGATTGGAATCCCTTAAACAGTGGCGTCAACAAAACACTCCGGCGGATTCTTTGGCCTGATTCTCTTCGCGGCATAGCTGTAGGGGACAGTGGTACATTCATTACAACCACCGATGGCGGCAATACTTGGACACCTCTACCCCCGGATCCTTCCTGTGATTTTCTTGCATTAGCGCTTGACGACTCATTTGGTGTTGTAGGCGGCACACATGGCAAAATATCTACCTCCGGCGGTTTCGGGAAACCATTTAACCCAATCCCACGACCGCCACTTTTTCGATTTACTGATCTTGCGATGTTTAACCCTGACACCGGGTTTGGCGTAACGACAGATGGTGAAATTCTAGGTACATTCAATGGCGGACTCAACTTCGGCTCTGTATTTCTTTCAGATGTTCAGCTCGAAGCCATTTGCCGCGCCGATGAAAAGAACTGGTGGGCAGCAGGCGGCACATTTGGCGATTCGGCCAAAGTTTTTCATTCCGGAGATGGTGGCTTAAGCTGGGAGCCGCAACTTGCACCTTCTGCATTAAAACTCTTCGATATTTGCTTTAAGGATTCACTAAATGGCACAGCCGTTGGCCTCTCCGGTGTGATTTTGTGTACCAAGGATGGCGGCAAAACCTGGCAAAAAAAGAATAGTCCCACAAACGAGTGGCTACTTTCTGTGGATTTTGTCGGAGATTCAATATGGGTTGCTGCTGGCGGCAACGGCACAATTATTCGAAGTGTTGATTTCGGTGAATCCTGGAATTCTATCAATGGCCCAACAAATGAATGGCTAACTTCCGTAGACTTTTTAGATGACTCACTTGGGTTTGGTTGTGGGAATCAAGGCACTATTTTAAGAACAGAGGATGGCGGTCAAAACTGGGACAGGAGCAACTTTGACGGTGCCCTGGAGGTAGACTTTGTAGGCATCGAATCCACTGTATCTTTTACCGGCCTTGAAAAATCCACCTCATTTCAAGACACAGACATTTTGGTTACAGCCGTTGGTCAGCTTGGCACAATATTTCATTCAAATGACGCCGGTTTAACCTGGACACAACAAGACAGTAAGACTAAAAATAATTTAACCGCTGTTTCATATGCAAACGCTAATACGGTTTTTGCCGTTGGCGATGTTGGCACGGTGATTCGGCGTGTAGATTCCGGACCGGCCACATCGGTTGAATGGCAGGCAGCCCAAATACCCGAAACCATTTCGCTCCGGCAAAACTATCCTAATCCATTTAATCCAACCACAACAATCGAGTTTAAATTAACGCGAGAAGAAAGTGTGAGCCTCAAAATTTTTGATATTTTAGGCAGAGAAGTTGTTACCCTGCTGAATGCTTCTCTCTCTCCTGGAACTCATAAATCAACTTTTGATGGCTCGGGTTTAGCAAGCGGAATTTATTTCTACCGTCTGCAAACGAGCAGCTTTACGAGAACCAAGAAGCTCGCCCTTTTGAAATAGTTTCGTATGAGAAAAAAGCTGCTCCGGATTTTGTTTGATATTCGGGGCAGTTTGGGAATTCTGTCTAAAGCACTTTCTTGCCGAAGGTTGGTTTATCTAAAAATCTTTGAAATTCTTGCATATTAAATTCCTTTAAAATATATTGAACAAGTTCCGGGGAGAGAAGGCATAAAATATTACACATTGCCGAACCTATCCCGGCAAACCATTCTTTAAAATCAGATCATCTGTAACTACTTATAGGAACAAAATTTATGTCGCGAAAAATGATCATCGACACCGATACTGCCTCCGACGATGCTGTGGCTTTGATGATGGCGCTGGTCAGCCCGGATATTGAGGTCGTTGCCATAACCATTGTGGCCGGCAACATGTCAACCAGGCAGGGCAGCATCAACGCCCGCTATACTGTGGAACTGTGTGGTAAGAACACACCGGTTTTTGAAGGCGCAACAAAACCATTGCTGCGCGAATCCTACCGAGCCGAGTTTTTTCACGGTCGGGATGGCATGGGCAATATGAATTATCCTGCTCCTAAATCGCCAGCGGCGGAAGGCCACGGAGTCGATGCCCTCATCAAGCACATTCAGGCTAATCCCGGCATTACGCTCGTCACGTTGGGTCCAATGACCAACGTCGCTCTGGCTGTTTCGCGAGCGCCGGAGATCGTCCCAAATATAAGTCGCTGCGTGGTAATGGGTGGGGCTGCATGCGCCGTGGGCAATATCACGCCTGCTGCTGAATATAATATCTGGTGCGACCCGGAAGCGGCGCGCATTTGTTTTCGTTCCGGGTTGGCGATTGAAATGGTGGGCTGGGAGTTATGTCGCGGCGCGGCCAACTTAGTTGAGAAAGAGATGCGCTACTATAAGGATGTGATCGATACACCGTTATCACATTTTGTTATCGACTGCAACGCCTCGGCCTTGAAAACCAATCAGGAATGGATGGGCGATCCCGGTATCGGTTTGCCGGATCCGGTTGCCATGGCAATTGCCATCGACCCGGACATTTGTTCAAAACGCAGCAAACACTATGTCGAGATTGAATGCGAAGGAGGATTTACGCGTGGAATGACAATTGTGGACCAGCTAAACGTTACCCCGTATGACACAGAAAACGTAGCCATGTGGCAGCCGGCGGTCAAACGGGGAGCGCCCCATATTTCGGTATGCTGGGAAATCGATGTGGCGCGTTGGAAAGCTCTTCTCGAAAAATGTGTCCGTCAACCGATTTCGAGTTGACGATTTAGCTATGAAAGTTTTTAATTTTGGCTCACTCAATATCGACCACGTTTATTCAGTTGAAAAATTTGTTCAGCCCGGTGAAACAATTGCGAGTCTTGAATATCAACAATTTTGCGGCGGCAAGGGTTGTAATCAATCCTTTGCTCTGGCATACGCCGGAGCCGATGTTACCCATGTAGGCAGAATTGGCAGCGATGGCGCATGGTTGAAAACTCGTCTCGCTGAAAGTGGCGCCGACGTGTCACTCATTTCTGCCGGTTCCGAACCGACAGGTCATGCCATCATTCAAGTATCCCGGGATGGTGAAAATTCAATCATTATTTTTGGAGGAGCCAACCAGGCACTAAACGAGGTTGATGTTGACCATATTCTTAAAGTGGCTGAGGCTGGTGATTTCGTTCTCACACAAAACGAAACAAGTTGCGTAGATGTTTTGCTAAATAAGACCGGCAAAAACGGGTTGTTCGTAATATTTAATCCGGCTCCGATGACAGGGTCGGTACGAGACTACCCGCTGGATAAAGTGGACCTCTTTATTCTTAATGAAAGTGAAGGCAAAAGCCTGACAGAAAAATCCGCATCAGATGAAATCCTTGATGCCATGCTTCAACGTTACCCGAATTCAGGAGTGGTTCTCACCCTGGGAGAAAGAGGCGCTCGTTATCGTGATAAAAAACTCGACATAAGTGTTCCCGCCGAAAAGGTCGATGCGATTGATACCACAGCCGCCGGCGACACGTTTATAGGTTATTTCCTTGCTGAGCTTGGCAAAGGCTCCGAAATAGAATATTGCCTGAGACTGGCTTGCAAGGCTTCTGCCGTCTGTGTTCAAAGGGCGGGGGCAACTGACTCAATACCAAAGCGTAACGAAGTATTATACCCCACAATTTAAACAATGATTATAAATTTCGAAAAAAATGTACTTTCGCAACTAACATCATCTGAAAATCTTAATTTCATTAACATGACTTTATAGGAAAAAATATGAGCTTTTTTATCCACCTTGAATGTGCCATGTGCGGCAAAATACTGAATGCAGACAAAATCCATAATCTCTGTCCCGATTGTAGCAAACCGCTGCTGGCGCGATACGATCTGGAGGCCGCCGCCAAAGCAGTGACGCCAAAGGAAATAGCAGGACGCGAGGAAACACTCTGGCGTTATCGGGAAGTCCTGCCGATCCGTGACTCAAAATTCCAGCTCTGTCTGGGTGAAGGTTTCACCCCGCTAATAAAGGCCACCCGATTAAGCCGGGAGTTGAATTTTGAAAAACTATATATAAAAGATGAGGGCATTAATCCGACAAACTCTTTTAAAGCCAGGGGCCTGAGTGTGGCCGCATCGCGTGCTTATGAGTTAGGGGTGAAAGCATTTTCGATTCCCTCTGCGGGCAATGCAGCCGGAGCGTTGAGCGCTTATGCGGCGTTGGCCGGAATCCCTTGCCACGTATTTATGCCGCAGGATGTGCCCGTGCCGTTTATTGCCGAGTGCCGTGCGCTTGGTGCAGAGGTGAAATTGGTCGAAGGCTTGATCAGCGACGCCGGCAAGATTGCTGCCAAAGAAGTGGCGCAATATGATCGGTTTGATGTCTCCACATTGAAAGAACCATATCGCCTGGAAGGCAAAAAAACTTTGGGTTACGAAGTCGCCGAACAGATGGGTTGGTATTTGCCCGACGTAATTATTTACCCCACCGGCGGCGGCACCGGCCTGGTTGGCATGTGGAAAGCTTTCGATGAAATGGAGCAAATGGGCTGGATCAGTTCTAAACGCCCCCGCATGGTGACGGTGCAATCCGAAGGCTGCGCACCCATGGTACGTGCGTTTGAGCAAAATACGGAATTCGCCGAACCATGGGCTGGTGCCGCCACAATCGCGGATGGCCTACGTGTACCTGCTGCAGTGGGCGACTTTTTGATTCTGCGCACATTACGCGAAAGTAACGGCACCGCAATAGCTGTTCCGGATGAAACATTAATTCAAACGGCAAACCAAATTGGTCGCACACAAGGCTTGTTTGTTTCCCCGGAATCTGCGGCTACGCTGGTAGCTTTCAACAGTTTGCGCGAACAAAGCTGGATAAAAGAGGATGAAACCGTGGTACTTTTCAGTACCGGCAGCGGGCATAAGTATGCGCATTTATGGGGAAAATAAAAACGAAATTTAGATTATAGATTGAAAACAATTATTGAATTATAATTTCAAATTGGGGAAGATAGCGCTATGAATATCTGTAAATTTAAAAACATTTTTAGGTACAAAAACATATTAGCACCCCTTTGCATATTGTTGGTTCTTAGCAGTATGGGATGCCAGTCACAAAGTGAATCAAAAAATATTGCTCTTGCAGAATTAACCATTGCTGATATCCACAAAGCCTATCAGGATGGTAGTTACAATAGTCAACAATTGGTGGCAGCATATTTAGCCCGGATTAAGCAGTTTGACGAAAAATTAAATGCGCTTACCACCATCAATCCGGCGGCACT
>JAJDAE010000332.1 GCA_029262035.1 Candidatus Zhuqueibacterota bacterium | reverse complement strand
GCCGGCATCTTATTACATCATTATCGGAGCGGTAATTGCTGTCCTCGTGGGAGCTGTAATTATTGGCGGTATCAAAAAAATTGGCCAGGTCTCAGAAAAATTGGTGCCTGCAATGATTTTCTTTTACATCTTTTTTGCTCTCTGGGTCATCATTGCAAATTTCAGCCAAATCCCAGAAGCATTTGCCATCATTTTTAAATCGGCTTTTGGTTTGCAGCCGTTGGTTGGCGCTTCCGTAGGTCTGGCAATTCAGAACGGTGTCAGTCGAGGGCTTCTGTCCAACGAAGCAGGGTTAGGTTCTGCCGCAATCGCGCAGGGTGCCTCCAGTTCTGAAGAACCCACCAACAACGGCTTGATCGCCATGACAGGTGTTTTTATCGATAGTATTCTGGTGAATACGATGACGACTTTAAGTATTGTTCTGACGGGTGCTTATGTTCATACTCAGGCATGGCAAGGCATAGCCGCAGAAGGCAACCTGACCAGCGTTCTATTAACTCAGAGTGCCTTTGAATCAGTGATGCCCGGATTTGGTGGCGCTATCATTGCCCTATCATCGTTCATTTTTGGGTACACGACCTTGATTGGCTGGTCTTATTATGGCGAGAAATGTATTGAGTATTTGGGTGGCAACAAAGTCATTATGCCGTTCAGGTATACGTTCATCGTTTTCCTATTCCTCGGGGCTATCCTGACCCCCCTCGCAGGTGCAAGTTTTAACTATCTGAATATCGTGTGGAACTTGGGGAATATCGGCAATGCGCTCATGGCCGGGCCAAATCTCATCGGGTTGCTGTTTCTTGCGGGTATGGTTGCCAAGGTAACCAAAGAAAAATTGGGAAGTTAATATAATAAAAAAACGATAAGGCATGTAAAGTTCTATTAAGGAGAAATAATGAAGAAACTTACCATTTCCATTTTTGTGCTTGCAAGTATGCTTATCTTCACTTTTGCAATGCTGGCGCAGGACGCCAAACCACGCGCAAGTTTGAAAGCTGCGGCTATGCAACGACTGGGCAAAGATACAGATATCACCGTTGATTACAGCAGACCCGGCGTTAAAGGCAGAAAAATTTGGGGAGGGCTTGAACCGTACGGCATGCATCCGGGCAATAAATATTCAAAAAACAATCCGTTTCCCTGGCGTGCAGGCGCAAACGAAAACACTACCATTACATTTTCCAAAGCTGTGTTAATTGAAGGTAAAGAATTAGCTGCCGGAAAATACGGTATTCACATGGTGCCTTCAGAGAAAGATTGGGTAATTATATTCAGCAAAAACAATTCTTCCTGGGGTAGTTTTGCCTATAACGAGAAAGAGGATGCCCTGCGAGTTACGGTAACACCGGTAGCATCAGCGCACCAGGAATGGCTAATTTACGGTTTTGAAAATTTGGCCGGGACTTCTGCTACAGCTTTTCTTCGCTGGGAGAAACTGAAGGTGCCGTTCAAAGTCCAATCAACAGATTGAATGTTTGAATAACGAATTCTCCCGTGGGCTTTTGGGGTAGTATGAGAAATCATCATACTATCCCGATATTGACATCATAATTGAGTGAATCTCAAAAAAGCAAGTTGACATATTGTAACAAAATGAATACTTTTATTAAATCAAAAGTCATTGGCTTCCGCCAATTCAGGAATGATTTTGACCAATCCTATTTTTAGGTAAAATTACTCGATTTTCAAAAAATAGATTTTTGGTTTATTGGCAATTAAGTGATTAATAATCCGGCAATATCGGTTTATTAATCCTAATTGGGATTAATAATTATGCCGTTAGGAAGTTTTATAAAGAAAAATATGGGACATTTTGCTAAAAAATATACCAAGGAGTTGAACCCTTGAAACGCAACACACATTGTCTAAGCAGATTATTTCTTTGCCTTTTTGTTCTATTCGTTTTCACATTAGGTTGTCAAATTTTTGCTGATGCAAAAGCAGAGAAACTTGATAAATTATTAAGGTATTGCTTTGAGAGTGACCAATTTAATGGGCTGTTTTAGTGGCCGAAAACGGAAAAGTGATTTATCATCGAGTATTCGGCATTTCCAATTTTGATCCCACTGTGCAGTTGAAGATGGATTCCCAATTCAGGCTCGGCTCGGTGACGAAACAGTTTACTGCCATGGCGATAATGATGCTTAAAGAACGTGGCAAACTTGAATATAGCGATGACATACGAAAATATCTTCCTGAACTACCTTATGAGAAAATTACAATCCGTCATCTTCTCACGCATACGTCAGGACTGCCAAATTATATGACTTTGTTTAATCGACATTGGGGGTCCCCAAAAGATAATTCTTCAGAAAACAAAATTGCTGCTAATGAAGATGTCATTGAGATGCTAGCCAAACATCATCCAGAGGTAATGTTCGAGCCTGGTGCGATATTTAGGTACAGCAACACAGGCTACGTACTCCTGGCTGCCATAGTGTCCCGTGCTGCGGATACAGCTTTTCACCTCTTCTTGAAAGAAAATATCTTTGCACCCTTAGGGATGACACACTCGCTGGTTTATAGCACCATTAGAGATGACCAAATGGTGGACCGCGTTTATGGATTTCGTTTGGACGGTTCTGATTTTCTGCCGAACGATTTTCACTATTTGAATGGCATCGTGGGTGCCGGCGGCGTCTATTCAACGACGCATGATCTGTTCAAATGGGATCGTGCCCTTTATACCGATAAACTTGTTTCAAGCTCGACACTGGTCGAAGCCTTTAAACCAGCTGTCCCAACTTATCAGGGAACTACTCACTACGGCTTTGGATGGTTCATCGATTCGACCCTTTCTGGCAAAAAACGTCTACTACATAGTGGCGGTTGGCTAGGATTTAGGACATTGATTTCAAGAGAAATCGAGGAGGACAACACAGTCATAGTTTTAACTAATCATACAAGCCCCTATATCGGAGCAATCATGCAAGCAATAAAGCAAATTCTACATGATAAACCATTTACATTTCCTAAAATATCTATAACAAAGTAATTGCTACGGCGTTTGTGCCACGGTATTAGCAGCCTAACGGTTAAGCTGGTAGCGACACCTAATCAGGAGC
>JAJDAE010000331.1 GCA_029262035.1 Candidatus Zhuqueibacterota bacterium | reverse complement strand
TTAAATGTTTTTAGAATGCGGCTTTTGGGCGCTGAGGTGATATCTGTCAAATCCGGCAGCCGTACACTGAAAGATGCTGTAAATGAAGCATTTCGGGATTGGGTAACAAATGTGGACGATACGTTTTATGTCATCGGTTCTGTTGTGGGGCCACATCCCTACCCAATGCTGGTGCGTGACTTTCAGTCTGTTATTGGCCATGAAACCAAGAAACAATTTTTAAAAAGGAATGGCAAGTTGCCCGATTATGTGGTCGCTTGTGTCGGCGGCGGCAGCAATGCAATGGGTATGTTTTATCCCTTTATTAACGATGCTTCTGTTAAATTAATTGGCGTTGAAGCTGCCGGCTGCGGCGTAAACAGCGGAAAACATGCGGCAACCTTAACCGCAGGTTCAAAAGGACTATTACATGGTGCTTTGACGTATTTACTGCAAGATAATGATGGGCAAATTCAGGAGGCGCATTCCATCTCTGCTGGGCTCGATTATCCAGGTGTCGGGCCGGAGCACAGCTTCTTAAAAGACACCAATAGGGTGGAATACCACGCCGTTACAGATGAGGAAGCGCTTGAAGGGTTTTCATTGATGTCAAGAACCGAGGGAGTTATTCCCGCTCTTGAGACCGCACATGCCATCGCCTATGTTGGCAAAATGATTGAACATACAACGCCGGATGAGTCGTTGGTTCTGTGCTTGTCTGGCCGAGGGGATAAAGATGTAAATAGTATTCAGGATAGAATTAATCTCAAATAATCAATGAGTTTCAATTGAACAGACTACAAAGACTTTTTGAAGAGAAAATACCAACCGGCGAAAAACTACTTTCCTGTTTTTTGACTGCCGGGTACCCGCAGTTAGAAAGTACCAAAGAACTCGTTTTAGCTGTAGAAAAAGCAGGGGCAGATTTTATTGAGCTTGGTATGCCATTTTCTGACCCGGTTGCTGATGGAGCGATTATCCAGATCTCTTCCCAACAAGCTATCAAAAATGGCATGACCATGCAGAAGCTGATAAGTCAGGTGAAGGAGATTCGAGAAGAGAGCGAAATACCAATTGTTTTGATGGGCTACTTCAATCCATTTCTTCGTTATGATGTGGAAAAATTGGTTCCCGATGCTGAAGCTGTGGGTGTCGACGGTTTCATTATTCCTGACCTGTTACCGGACGACTATCACCGATTTTCTGGTGCCTTCAAAAAACAGAACATTGGTTTGAACTATCTGGTTTCGCCTAATACCACTGCAGAGCGCATCAAAGAAGTGGGACAATTGACTCATGATTTTTTATATTGTGTCTCTGTTACAGGCGTAACCGGCGCTCGTTCCGGACTTCAGAAAAAAACAGTTGGGTTCCTGGAGACTTTAAGAGAATTAGTTAGTCGACCATATTTTGTAGGTTTTGGCATAGCAACCCCGGCAGATGCTGCCCAAGCTGCAAGTTATAGTAACGGAGTAATTGTAGGCAGCGCATTTATAAAACTGCTGGAACAGGACAAACCTTATTCAGAAAAAGTGAGTGATGTTGCCGTTTTGGTATCACATTTAAAAAGCGCATTGAACAAAACAGGTCGCAAAAAGTGGTAGATTCAGCCTTTAAAAATATTACCATCATCGGACTGGGTTTAATTGGCGGTTCCCTGGCATCTGCTTTCAGGAGAAAAAAAAATCCCGTTAACATCACTGGCGTGGATTATCCTGAGATTGTAGAGAAAGCTTCGACTCTGAAAATTATTGATAAAAAGTACACTCTGCAGGAAATTGAACAAAGCGTCCGAGATGCAGATCTCGTAATCGTTGCAACCCCGATAGATAGAATTCTTGGCACTTTAGAAGCAATAGCAAGCTCTTTAAAACCAGGTGCCGTAGTAACTGATGTTGGCAGTACAAAACATATCATCACTGAAACTGCTGGCAATTTGTTGCCTGATTCAGTATATTTTTTGGGTGGTCATCCCATGGCAGGTTCTGAGAAAGGTGGCCTTAGTCATTGTGACCCATTACTTTTTGAAAACGCAATTTATGTCTTAACGAGGGATTCCGAAGTTCCGGAAAATCTCCTGAAAGGTTTTGTGGATTTAATTGAAAGCATCGGTGCCAAAGCACTTTTTCTATCTTCAGACGAACATGACCAAATTGCTGCAGTGGTCAGTCATATCCCTCAAATTATGGCCGTAACGATGATGAATTACGCAGCCAAATTAAATCGTGGAAATTCTGCCTTCCTAAAACTTGGCGCTGGCGGATTCAGGGATATGACACGTATTGCTTCCAGCCCCTTTGCGATCTGGAAAGAAATTTTGAAGACAAACTGCGGTAATATTAACTTGGGGCTAGAACGGCTTATTCAAGAATTACAAGAAATGAAGTCCTTGTTGACCGAACCCCAAATGGAGCAATTGTTTGACGAGGCGGCGAAAAACAGACTTTCGATTCCAAAAGATTCACGTGGGTTTCTACGCCCACATTTTGACGTCTTTGTTGTGGTTGAAGATAAAGCAGGAGTCATCGCCAAAATTGCAAATACCCTTTCAGCCGAAAATATAAATATCAAAGATATCGAAGTTATTAAAATGCGGGAAGGAGATTCCGGCACAATGCGACTTTCTTTTGAAACTGAGCCTGACCGAGAAACGGGCATGCGCTTACTCAATAACAATGGTTTTGAAACTCAAATTAAATATTAGAAAATGCAAAAAATAATTACTCCGGTTTCTACTTTAGATGGAACAATTACTTTGCCCGGGGACAAATCAATTTCTCATCGCTCCCTTATAATATCAGCGATTGCCGAGGGGCGAAGTGAAATTGAAAACCTGAGTCCCGGCCAGGATGTGCAAAGCACGAGATTATGCCTCGAAAGTATGGGCGTGGAAATTACTGACGAAGAGCATATCGTCGTTGTAAATGGGGTCGGTTTAACCGGTTTGAAAAACCCGCACAAGGTGTTGGATATTGGTAATTCCGGGACCACCATGCGGTTAATTTCAGGAGTTTTGGCCGGCCAGGATTTTGCCAGCGTTCTAACCGGCGATGATTCCATCAAACAAAGACCCATGTCCAGAATTATAAAACCGCTGCGCCAAATGGGCGTTGAAATTTCAGCAAAAAAAGATGAATATGCGCCAATTAAAATTCAGGGCGGTGAAGTAAACGCAATTGAATACCAGGTACCTATTGCAAGTGCACAGGTAAAGTCGTGTGTGATGTTTGCAGGCTTGTTTGCACACGGTCGAACCGTCATCAACGAGAAAGCAGTCACTCGCGATCATAGCGAACTCATGCTATCCAGATTCGGCGCTTCTGTTCAAAAAGAAGGGTTGCGAGTTTCAGTGGATGGGCCGGCTCGGCTCCAACCGCAGCAAGTTTTTGTGCCCGGAGATATTTCGTCAGCTGCGTATTTTATTGCTGCGGCTTTATTGGTTCCGGACGGCAGCCTTTTGGTGAAAAACGTAGGTATCAATCCAACGCGTCGTGCCCTGCTTGAACTGCTCGCAGATTTGGGAGCGGATATCGACATCATCAACGTAAGAACTATCGAGAATGAACTCATGGCCGACCTGTTTGTTAAACATTCTAAATTAAAAGGGATGAAGATTGAAGGCGCGGTTATTCCGCAGGTAATTGATGAACTCCCAATCTTGGCAGTTTTAGCCACACAGGCTGAGGGTGTTACTGAAATTAGTGATGCTGAAGAATTACGTTTCAAAGAATCCGACCGGCTGCGCAGCATGAGTTTCAACTTACAACGAATGGGCGCGACGGTTAAAGAAAAAAAGGACGGCTTGATAATCGAAGGAAATGCAAGTTTAATCGGCGCTGAGATAGAGACATTTCACGATCATAGAATTGCTATGTCATTTGCAATTGCCGGCCTGGTAGCCAATTCGGAAACGCATATTAAGGGCGCAAATTGCGCAAATATTAGTTATCCGGATTTTTATAATATTTTAGAGGAGATAACACAAAATTAAACGACTTGGCGTAATTGGCAACCCTTTGCATCATTCGCTTTCACCTGAATTGCATACGCATCTTTTAGAAGAAAACAATTTAAGCGGCAAATACGAACGATTGCAAACTGAGTATGTTCAGTTTGATGAAAGAGTGGATTATCTTATAAAAAAGGATTACACCGGCTTTAATATCACAATTCCATTCAAAATGAATATTATTGGATACCTGGCAGAAATAAGTGATAATGCTGCGCAAATTGGCGCTGTTAATACGGTGAAAATTATCGATGGCAGGCTATTCGGTTTTAATACCGATGGCATCGGATTTATCCGCGCTTTGGCAAATAAAAATGTTGAAATAAAAAACAGCTCAGTCACAGTTCTTGGGGCTGGTGGCGCTGCACGAGCTGTCATTTTCAGTCTCATAAAAAATGGTATTAGCCAACTTACAATAATCAATCGGAGTGAGCAGCGAGCGTTGGCTTTAATTCAAGATATAAGAAAGTTAGGCCGTTTTAGTGAGACCAAATATGTTGCATGGCAGCAAGATAATATTAAAGAAGTATGCCAGAAAACGGATATTCTAATTAATTCAACATCAATTGGTATGTGGCCAAACATTGAGGATACACCAATTGTTTTTGAAGATGAGTTGGATGATTTCGTGGTGGTGGATTTGGTTTACAATCCATTGAAAACCGCTTTTCTGAAAATGGCTAAAAACAAAGGTGCCCTTTGTGTAGATGGTTTGGATATGTTTATTTACCAGGGCGTTGAGGCCTTGCAAATATGGTTCGGACAAGAAATAAAATTTGATTATGAAAAATTACGTAGAATGCTAATTGAGAAGTTAGAAAATTATGGGCGGAATTAGGTATTTAACTTCTGGCGAATCTCATGGTCAGGGTTTAATTGGTATTATAGAAGGCTTACCGGCCGGTTTAAATATCTGCGAAGAAGATATTTTTAAAGACTTACAGCGGCGCCAATTAGGACATGGTCGCGGCGGTAGAATGAAAATTGAGACTGACCGGGCGCAGATAATTTCCGGCGTTCGCTTTGGTAAAACACTGGGCAGTCCGGTTTCTCTTTTAATCGAAAATGCAGACTGGAAGAACTGGACGACCAAAATGTCCACGAGTGAGGTAGAGGAGGCAGTTAAGGCAGTTGAAATTCCACGGCCCGGACATGCTGATTTGGCTGGTGCCATTAAGTATCGGGCCGGTGATATTCGTGATATTTTGGAACGTGCCAGCGCACGAGAGACCGCCATGCGTGTTGCATTAGCCGCATTGGCAAAAAAGTTTCTAGGAAATTTCGGAATTAAAATTGTAAGCCATGTTACCCGAATTCATACTGCAGAAAATCCTTTTTCAGTCGCGACCATGCGGCATGATGATAAACTGGACTTCACGCTTGAAAGTATAAATGATATTGCGGATGCGTCCAGCGTAAGGAGTCTCGACAAAGCTGCAGAAGAAAAAATGATTGCCGACATCGACGCAGCGAAGGAACAAAAGGACACAGTTGGGGGTGTCTTTGAGGTGATCGCGTTAAATTTGCCAATCGGTCTTGGCAGCCATATTCAATGGGATCGTAAACTTGACGGCAGAATTGGGCAGGCAATGATGAGTATTCCCGCGATGAAAGGTGTTGAAATAGGTATGGGTTTCGAAACCGGCGCTAAACTTGGCTCACAAGTACATGATCCAATTTATTATAATGAAGCAACGAAAAAATATTATCGCTCGACCAACCATGCCGGTGGCCTGGAAGCCGGTATTACCAATGGCGAACCTCTGGTGATTCGCGTCGCAATGAAACCCATTTCCACACTTATGAACCCGCTCGATTCGGTAAATATGAAAACCAAAGAAAAAACAGCCGCTCATATCGAACGGAGTGATACATGTGCGGTGCCAGCGGCTGCGGTGATAGGAGAATCTCTTTTGGCGCTGGTTTTGGCGGATGCTTTTTTAGAGAAATTTGGCGGGGATTCGATGTCGGAGGTTTTGGAGAGTTATGAGCGTTGGCAAGACCGGGATGTTTAATTGACATTCCCAATTTAGAGATTTTAGTTGAATAATATTTATCTAATTGGTTTCATGGGCGCCGGGAAAAGCACCATTGGCCGCCTGATTTCAAAAAATCTAAATCGATCATTTTATGACACAGATGAACTTATTGAACAAAAAGCCAAGCAAACTATCCCCGATATTTTCAACAAAAGGGGAGAGAGTGGCTTTCGGGAATTGGAAGCTGAAATTGTAGGAAAAGTCTCTACTCAAAAAGAAGCTGTGGTGGCACTTGGTGGTGGCGCTGTCATCAATAATAAAAGTTGGAAAATTCTTGAAAGTACGGGCTTTACTTTTTATCTGAAATGGCCGGATAAAATTTTACTTAAAAGAATTTTACATTCGCAACACAGGCCGCTTGTCACTGAAAATGATTTGACCGAACGCGGGAATGCACTTCAAAAAAAGCTTGATTTAAGGCAGGAACGCTACCACCAGGCCACCCACATTATCGAATGCTATGCCGGTATGTCGCCGCAAGAAATCGCAGAACAGATCATCCATCTATTGGAACAAAAATGAAAAACTTTATTGTAGTACATGGCCCTAATCTCAATTTACTTGGCGAACGTGAACCCGAAGTTTACGGCAGCTTGTCGCTCACTGATATTAATACAGAAATAAAAAAGTACGCAGACGGGTTTAATTTTGAGCTTAAATTTTTTCAATCTAACTCAGAAGGTGCACTCATTGACTTCATTCATGAGCAAAGAAAATGGGCGCATGGAATTATCATAAACCCTGGCGCTTACACCCATTACAGCTATGCGCTTCGTGATGCAATTTCCAGCGTTTCACTTCCCGCAGTCGAAGTCCATCTTTCAGATATCACAAAACGTGAGGAATTTAGAAAACATTCTGTGATCGAAGATATTTGTTCATGGCGTATTTTGGGACTTGGCTTTAAAGGATATCTAAGAGCCATTCAGTATTTTGCAACTCAAAATTATCGACAAAATTTTGATATAATTTTTGATGAAAACAAAAACTGGGATCAGGTCTTAAAGGATGTTGTGTCTGCACTCAAAAAGCAGTTTCCGAGTTATTCATGGGCGGGTATCTACCTTGTTGAAGGCGAAGAATTAGTCATCCATAATTATATTGGTAAACCCACACCGCATGAACGCATTCCAATCGGTCAGGGTATTTGTGGTGCTGCAGTAGCTGAGCGAGAATCTATTATTATTGAAGATGTTAATGCTGATCCCCGATATCTGGCTTGCAGCATCGAAACCAAATCAGAGATTGTTGTGCCCATTTACGTGGGGGAAAAAATAGTTGGGGAAATCGACATAGACAGCGATCGTCCAGATAATTTTAATATAATCGATAAAACTCTCCTTGAAGAATGTGCCCATAAATTATCTGGTTTTTATCCCTCTTAATGACAGAATTTCACAGTTTCAACTAAATGTACGCCTGGTTGCCAGGGTTTTGTCAGTTTGTTTTAATCTCAATAATGTTTAAAATTGAACTTCTTGCTTTAAAGTCTGTAAAAACAAACACCCGTTTTCTGGAACGCTTATTGCTAAATAGTTTGTTCAGAATTTATCTAATTTAAGGAAGAAAATGAACAAAGAAATTTTTCTTGGAGATGAAGGAACAATTGGAATAATTGATACTACGAAGGCTTCAACGGGAGAGAATGAAATTGACTTAAGCATACCACATGTCTTACCCGTGTTGCCGTTGAGAAATACCGTTGTTTTCCCGCAGCAAATTATTCCAATTTCAGTTGGCCGCGAAAAATCAATTCGATTGATCGAAGATTCAATGACGGATAATAAACTCATCGCTCTGGTTGCTCAAAAAGATGGAAAAATAGAGAACCCCAAAAGCAAAGATTTATTTCGATGGGGAACCATTGCCTCTATCATGAAGGTTTTCAAAATGCCCGACGGTACGCAGAGTGTGATGGTTCAGGGTTTGAGTCGTGCTAAAATTGCCAGCTATAGCCAGACCACGCCATTTTTTAAAGGTTTGATCCAACCACAAGAAGAAGAAATGGTAGAAAGCGTGAACATCGAAGCACTTATTGCCAATGTGCGTTCTCTTTTTGAAAAGATAGTTGGTTTGGCGCCTTATCTCACTCCTGAGCATGTTATGCTGGTAACCAATACCGACAACGCGGGTCGGCTGGCAGATCTCATTGTTTGGAATCTTAACATCTCAACTACGGATAAACAGGGAATTCTGGAATTAGTAAATATTAAAGAGCGCCTTGAAAAACTAAACTATCTTTTAACCAAAGAACTACAGATTTTAGAATTGGGTAGTAAAATTCAAACTGAAGTTCAAGGCGAGATCAACAAGACCCAACGCGAATATTATTTACGTGAACAGCTTAAGGCCATAAAAAGAGAACTCGGTGAGGGCGAGGATGATCGCGCAGTTGAGATAGACGACCTTAGAAAAAAAGTCAAAACTGCCAAGATGACAAAAGAGGCAAATGATGTTGCACTCAAGGAAATTGATCGCTTGTCCAAAATGCCGCCTTCTGCTGCGGAATACACTGTATCCAGAACATATTTGGATTGGCTGATAGAAGTCCCGTGGAATAAGTCTACGGAGGATAATCTCGACATCAAAGAAGCTCAATCTGTTTTGGATGATGACCATTACGATCTTGAAAAAATCAAAAAGCGCATCTTGGAATATCTTGCGGTACGAAAGCTGAAAAATGATATGAAGGGGCCTATCCTCTGTTTTGTAGGACCTCCGGGAGTTGGAAAAACTTCACTTGGGAAATCCATAGCCCGGGCGCTAGGAAGAAAATTCGTACGCATGTCCCTGGGCGGTGTACGTGATGAAGCTGAAATTAGAGGTCACCGCAGAACCTATATTGGCGCTTTACCCGGCCGGATTGTGCAAGGCATAAAGAAAGTGGGTTCAAATAATCCGGTTTTTATGCTGGATGAAATCGATAAGGTCGGTAATGATTTCCGTGGTGATCCATCCTCAGCACTATTGGAAGTATTGGACCCGGAACAAAATTTCGATTTTTCGGACCACTATCTTGAAGTACCGTTCGATCTTTCTAAAGTTATGTTTATTGCTACGGCAAACCTTGGGGATACAATTTTGCCTGCTTTAAAAGATCGCATGGAAATTATTGGTTTGCCTGGTTACACTGAGCATGAAAAATTACATATTGCCCAAAAGTACCTGATTCCGAAACAAAAGGAAGAACATGGATTAAACACGGAACAAATTGAATTCGAAGAAGCGACGGTCAAAGAGATAATCAATTCCTACACAAAAGAAGCCGGCGTTAGAAATTTAGAACGTGAAATTGCGTCAGTTTGTCGCGGCGTAGCTCGAGAAGTTGTTGAGGAAAACTTAAAGTCAAAAGTAATCAAGGTTGATGATATCAAAGGCTATCTCGGTGCGATCAAATTTTTTTCCGATGTTGCCGAACGAACTTCTCGTTCCGGAGTGGCTACAGGAATGGCCTGGACTGCAGCTGGCGGAGATATTCTTTTTGTTGAAGCGACAAAAATGCATGGAACAGGGCAATTGCTTTTAACCGGCTCTTTGGGCGATATTATGAAAGAATCTGCTAAAACGGCTTTAAGTTATATTAGATCAAAGGCTGACGAGTTAAAGATTGACGGCAAGATTTTCAAGGAAACCGACATCCATATTCATGTACCGGCAGGCGCTATTCCCAAAGATGGTCCATCTGCCGGGGTTACATTGTTCACAGCTATGCTATCATTGTTGACAAGTCGTCTTGTTCGTAATGATATCGCCATGACAGGAGAAATTACACTTAGAGGTCTCATTTTACCTGTTGGAGGAATTAAGGAGAAAGTTCTTTCCGCACACAGGGCAGGCATAAAGACCGTTCTATTGCCTGAAAAAAACAAAACTGACCTCGATGAAATTCCTGATGTTGTAAAAAAGGAACTCAAAATCTGTTTTATAAAGAATGCTGAACAAGTTATCGATCTGGCTTTGACAAAGTAGTTTAATCAGTTGTATCAATTAAGACGAATTGGATCAAACAAATACATCTTTTTAACTTTTGTGGCAAATTAGTATCAGATGTGTCTCCATGTAAGTTGCTATAAATAAATCCCTTAGCCTTAAATATAAATCTTCTGCACGTTGGCATGGTGTTTGAATATTAGCGCGAAACTAGGAACCTAATATTATCTATCTACTGCGAACTTCAGAGGTTATTTCATGAAAGAGTTACTATATTTTTCTTCTTCCGACTTAATGGTACAGGTTTCTTATAAAAAAGATGCTAACTCTATTACCTACTTTTCTCATCGGGAATTATCGTTTGGTGAACGTGTGGTCGTTGAGCAGTATCTATTAACCAATATCGCCATCAAAACAGATTATTATAAAAAACATCCCGCGATGCTCAACTATAATGGCATCAATATTCGCCTTCTAAAAGAGTTAAATCAATTTCATCTAAAAAATACAATGGATACGTTAAAGAAGAAGGAAGGAAAAGTTAAAGACAGTGTTAAAAATTTAATTGATGATTCCATGTCCAACTACTATTTTGAACAAATTGGCAATATGATTCTGGAAATAAAACAAGCTGTTCGTAAAGAATCACCAGATGAAATCAACTCAGAGTCCTTTAAAAATAGGCTCGAAGAATTAATAGAGGCTTATAATAAACATTCAGAAAAACAAGTAGATTTTTTTGATGTTATACCAGTAGAACTTCATAATCTTTTTGAAAGCAATTAAATGCATAGAAACACTATTAAGTAGGAGTTACTAATGAAAACCAATTTGAGAATTTTCATGATTTGTATGCTTGTTATTTTATTTAGCCAGGCATCATTTTCGCAAACAGAGCAGGGTAAAGTTGCTCTCGGTTTAAATGCCGGAGCAACCAGAATTTTTGGCGATGGTACCAAACCGGAATTCGGCTTCACCGGCGGGGGTTCTGTTGCTTACAGAATACTTCCTTTTGCGGATTTTGGCATTGGTGGGGGTTATGGGCAACTAGGCTTTAACTCGTTTTCAACAACGATACTAAATATTGATGTTTTTACAAACCTTGAGATCGTTTCCAGGGGTAAACTCCGGCCTTATATTACACTTGGCGCCGGTTTGATAAATTACGAAAACAAAGGTACGGGTGTCACACCGCATACCTCTTCCACTTATTTTGGCGGTGGCGGGGTTCGATTGATCGCCAATTCAATCTTTGACATTTACTTGGGTGCCGATTATCGGTTTACGGATACAGATTTATTGGATGCACCAATTAAACTCGGTGATGCAAATGATGGTTATTTAAATATTCGAACCGGGTTTAATTATCATCTGGGGCCTAAAGCCTCCGGTAGGGAGCCGCAAGTTATTGCCAGCGAAAAAGCACCTTTTGTCGAGATTGATGATCAGGGTTTTTATCAGGACGACTACAACACTGACAATAGCAGCCAGAATTACAATGAAACGCGACCCAGTAATGGTGATGAAACAAAAAATATGGAAGAATATGTTCGGATGAAGTCACGCATTGATCAGCTTTCTGAAAATGTTGACTCAAGGGAAAAAGAAGTTGGAAAATTGCGAAACGATTTAAGTTCAAGAAAAAACAGATTGTCCTCAATGGAAACCAGGGCTGCAAATAAGCCTTCAGTCCAAATTAGACGCAGTTCATCGATGAATAGTTTTTCTGATATTTATGAAGAAGCCTTAACTAATTATTACAACAAGAATTTTTCTGAGGCTATTTCATTATTTGAATTGCTTTTACAGCAATATCCCCGGCATACATTGGCCAGCAATTGTCAGTTCTGGATTGGTCAAAGTTTATTTGCATCGGACAAGTACGATGATTCAATAGCTGAATTCTATAAGGTTTTGAATTTTAAACGTTCTTTGAAAAAAGATGACGCATTGTTGGTACTTGGAAAAGCCTATCTTAAAACAGGATCTGGAAATCGGGCAAAAGAATCCTTCTCTCGCTTAATATCAGATTATCCAAATTCTGAATTCGTATCCGAGGCAAAAAGTTATTTAGCACGCTTGTAATAATTTATCTCAAAATGACAGATAATGTTTTTTGTTTCATTTCTTTAACTTCCTAAAAAAACATTGTCTGTCATTCTTTTTTTTCCATTTATCTCCTTGATTTTTAGATAATTTTTCCACACATTTAGTCGCTCATTTCATAGTGTTTTTCATTTGAACTTTGGGGAATATCCGGATGGCTCACATTTCTGTCCTTATTGCGGGTACCAGCAATTCGTATCTTGAAATATCAAAAAAAATGCTGAAATTTCATTATGAGAATTGTGAAATTGATTTTGCTTATACTGGTCAGGAATGTGTGGATAAAGCCTTTGCAAAAGAATATAACCTTGTTTTGTTCGACTATGAATTTGCTGACTTGGATGGTCTTGAGATTGTCGATGCCCTGCTGAAGAAAAAGGTTACTTCACCTTTGGTTATGTTAATCGAGGAGGGAGAAGAAAAAAAGGCAGTTCAGGCAATAGAGCAAGGGGCTACAGATTACATTCTCAAAGTTCGTGGATATTTAACTGCACTACCTTTCACTGTGCGCAATCTTCTGGAGAAAAAGAATCCCAAGAAACTGAAAAAGGTAGAAACACCAAAAGCAATTTCTACCAAACGCAAAAAGCCGATTTTGCAGAGTGTGCAATATTTTATTTTAGATGATAAGTACAATATTATTTCCGCTAATTCTAAAATTCAAAAGCTTACAAAAATGTCTGAGGGCGAGTTGGTAGAACTAAATTTCTATGATCTTTTGTCCAAGGAGAACCAAAAACCATTTTTTGATAATGTTAATCGTTTCTCAAAAAGTGGAAAATCTAAGACAAAAATGCAGACTGCGATTCTGGATAAACATGGCGAAGTTGTTCACGTTCAAGTTTTTTTAACTGCAATTAAGGATGATGTTAAAAAAGTGATTAGCTATAAAGGCGAGTTGAGAGAAATTCAAGCCGAATCGCACATGTCCGCTCAAGTAAACGAGAATGTAAATACTTTGGAGATGGTACAAAAGATAACTGCAATCATTTCTTCTGGTTATGAACTCCAACTACCTGCTTTTGTCGAAAGAATCACCGAGGCAGTTTGCCAAATGACAAAGTTTGAAAGAGGAACATTTGCATTGTTGGATAAGCGGCGAAATGTATTTATAAAACAGGCCATGATTGGTTATGGCTCCTTTCCTGAGATGAATGGAGCAAGTATTCAAGTTTCAAATGAAGTCATAGAAAGAGTCTTTGCCGGCAACTTTAAAGTCAAGGTAATCTACTATAATCAGGTCCATCGCAACACCGCCAGTTTTTTGAATTCAAAGTATCCGGAACGTCGCAGCCAAAAGCGACGCCCTCATTCTCAATGGCATCCGAGAGATTTGATTTTAGTTAATCTAACCAATGAGCACGGAACTTTTGGCTATATTTCTTTGGACAGACCAGTAGGAGATTTTGTACCAAATCGAAATACATTTGAAAACCTCGAAGTTTTAGGACAACTCATATCATTTGCAATCGAAAATTTTTATCATTTCTCAACCATTGAAAAGAGGTCGAGGCGCTTAAAGCAAGTACTTGTTATGAATAATATTTTCAAACTGCATCTTGGCTTGAATGAATTACTCCGGGAAGTCGTTTGGTCAATTAAGTTTTCGTTGGATTTCAATCTTATTGCACTTGGTTTAATCAGTAAAAGAACCGGAAAACTTGGGTTGAAAGCGGTTGCTTGTGAAGACAAGGTAAAGGCTAAGTTACTTTCGGCTATGAACTTTCCCGTAGAAGGTATTTCAAAGACCTTAAAGAGTAATCGCCGAATTGGAAAATCATACTTAATTCTTGAACAAGAGGCTGTACTCCAGAATTTCAAGCATGTTTATAACGGAGGAGCTAAGAATAAGAGTGAAAGAGGGCAGTGGCCGGCAGATGGGATTTTACTCGTTCCAATTAAGTCTCAGGATGGGAAAATAATAGGATTAATAATGGTCGATGACCCTGCTGATAAGAAACTGCCAACCGACGAAACAGTTCAAATACTTGAATTGTTGGCTAACCAAATAGGAGTTGCTATCGATAATCGTGTTTTGTATGTGAACTCAAAAAATTCACAACCAAAACCTGAAACAAGTAACAGGTTAAGAGAATTTATTGCAAATGACAGCAGCCCCCCCCTTGCTTTTTCTCCAAACATAAAGCGGCACCGATTTGTGGATAAGTTCTTTAAATAAGATAATCCTCAATATTCTAACCAATATTTTATTCTTGAACCCCAACCTATTATACTAACTTAACTGAATTTATATCTTGATATGATTTATTGAAATGCTTATTTTTTTATTCGTTATTTACAAACGCAGGTGATTGCCACAAACTTTATGAGAAATATTTTCTTTTATATTCTAATTTTGAATTTAGGACTGTTTGGCTGTTCCGACAGGGAGCGCGACAATCCTTTGGACCCCAAAAACTCTGACACTGTCGGAAAGCCTACCGGGTTATCAATTACCTCAAGTCGAGATACTGTTATTCTTTCCTGGGATAGAATTAGCCTGGACGATTTGTCCGGTTTTCAAATTTACAGAAAAAGTAATACCGAGCAAAGTTTTAGTAGATTTGATATTGCTCAGGGTTTTGACTTTGTAGATACAAGAGTCCAATTCGGTGTTAGCTACACATACCAAATATCAGCAGTGGGTGATAATTTCGAGAGCGCAATATCTGACTCAGTATGCATTGAACCCGGACCAACTTTTAACTGGACTTTCGGTAGTCCGAATAATTTTAACCTTGCTTTATTTAAGTATACTCATGACTATAAACACGAAATTCATAACACTTTCGGATTTTTACGCCCTAAAGACCTTGAAATAGATTACAGAAACGGGCAAGCCTGGGTTTTGGATGAAGTAAGTTTTGTATTGGGTCAGTTGATACGAGTGACCTCCTTTGGAGAAGTCCTTAGGCCAATAGTAAATCTCAAAAAACCTCGTGATATAGAAATTGAACAATCCTCCGGAATTATTTGGGTGAGTGATGTCGGTGATAGTACAGTGAAAAAGTTTGATGATGCAGGTAATGAAGTATTTTCGATTGGTGGGTTTTCCAGACCTGTTGCTTTAGCTGTTGATCAGCGAAATGGCGATTGCTGGGTTGCTGACCTTGGTAAGAACGAGGTTATTAGAGTAAATTCGAGCGGGCAGGGCTTATTTGTGTCTCCGGAGGTCTTTGAAAAATTATCTTGGATCGCTGTCGATTCAAATAACGGATCTGTTTGGGTGGCCACGGACAATCAATTGATAAAGTTAAGTGAAGATGGGGTGGCAGAATTTACTGTTGGGCAAACTTTTAATTCCTTGCAAAAACTAGAGGTTAATCCCCAAAACGGAGATGTTTGGGTGATAGGCTGGGCACCTTTTTCAATATTTAAATTTACCCTCGATGGAAGTTTAGCTTTTGAAAAGACCGGCTTTGGTGGACAGGTAGATTTAAGTATCAATGAATTTGATAACAGTTGTATTGTTTCCGATACACTGATGAATCAAGTTATCAAAATAAGCGCTGACGGGGAAAGCGTTAAAACCGTTCAAGAGCTTATTTTTCCAATTGCTATTGCGGTACAAAACAAATTGTAAATCATTCTGAACATAATCATAAAATAACCGTAAATAGGAATCGGGAAAATCAAGGATTGAATAAACCTTATTTTTAACGGCATTTTCCTGACTAGTCTAGGAGGAATACATGGAAGGGTTTGAAGTAACAAAGGGAGCGACCAACGATATTTCAGTGCTTTACTTGAAGGGATATCTGGATGCACACACAGCCCCTGAATTAGAAAATGCACTCCAGAAACTTATGGATGAACAAAATTATAAGATAGTCGTAAATTTTTCTGAATTGAATTACATCAGTAGCGCCGGCCTCGGTGTTTTTATGGGATTTATTGAAGACATTCGTAAAAATGGAGGAGATATCAAATTGTCGAGTATGAAGCCAAAGATTTTCCGGGTCTTCGATCTGTTGGGTTTTCCAACTTTATACGACATCCTTGATGATGAGGAGAAAGCCGTTGACAAGTTCACTAAATCCTAATTCAAACGGTTATTACAAATGAGCAGGTTTGTAAAAGGTGGTGAATAAATTGCCTAAAACTCAGAAAAAGTATCAGTTGAAAATACCGAGCCAATCTGACAACCTGGCATTAATTCGGGAGCTGATTGCCAAAGTTGCCTCACAAGTCGGCTTCGATGATGAGGAGGCAAACAAGATTGAGCTGGCTGTTGACGAAGCGTGTACTAATGTTATTAAACATGCCTACAACCATAATTCAAATCAAATTATTGATGTCTTGGTAAAAACTGATACAAAAAAAATAACTGTAATTGTGTCCGACAAAGGGTTGGGCTTTAACCCGGACAAAGTTAAAACACCCGATTTAAATGAATCTATAAAAGCGGGGAAAAAGGGTGGTTTAGGAATTTGTCTTATGAGAACGTTAATGGACAAAGTTTATTTTCAAATAAAGCCCGGACAAAAAAACCAGGTAACAATGATCAAATATATAAATTAAATTACGAAATGACCTTCTTGATTAATTGTGAAAAAAAACCAAAAAGACAGTTACGAATTACAAACCCTTTTTGACCTCAGTAAAGTACTAAACTCCTCTTTAAACTTAAAAAAAATCCTCAATACAATTCTACTAACCCCCATGGGGAAATTGCTTATAAGCAAAGGGGTGGTGCTCGTTGAAAAAGAAATAAATAAATATAAAGTTGAAACGCTAAAGGGTCTTTCGAAAGAGCTTTTAGGACAAACCATCAAAATAGATCAATTCCCTGAATCTCCACAATTTATAAATCAACTTCCTGTATCCGAGTGGGTCAATTTTTTCAAACAAAATGGTATCGCATTACTATTGCCAATTTTATATGACGACAAGAAATTAGGTGTTATTGGCTTTGGCGATAAATTCATCGGCTCCAAGTTCACCGCCCCTGATTTGGAATATTTGTTTTCTCTTTCGAACATGGCAGCAACTGCTGTACAAAACGGAATAATTTTCGAACAATTAAATAAAACCAACCGAAAGTTGGAAAAAAAGCTGCAGGAACAAAATACACTTTCAGAAATTGTTCGTGAACTTAATGCATCACTTTCCTCTTTGAAAAGTGAACGAGTTATGAATCTATTAGTCTATTCGATTATGGGAGAAATGACTGTAAATAGATGCCTGATATTTCTCTGTGAAAATAGGGAGCTTTCGCTTTCGCTTAACCGGGGGTTTGAATCAGAGAGTTTAAACGATGTTCTCGCAGACTCCCAAATTTTCCCTGCTCTGGTTAATTTACGAGCCTCCATGGTGCTTGCCAAGAATGAGGAAAATTATTGCTTTCAAAAAATGTATGATTTGGGGATCAGAGTTTTGATACCCATGAAAGTGGAAAATGATATGAAGGGGCTTATTGCTCTGGGAGACAAAATAACGAAATTACCGTATGTAGAGGATGACCTTGATTTCTTGGCTATTTTGGGTAATTGGTCGATGATTTCAATTGAAACTGCCAGACTAATTGAACAAGAAATCGAAAAACAAAAAATAGAAGAAGAGCTCAGAATAGCCAGTGACATTCAAAAAAGGCTCTTGCCGAAAGCCTGTCCTGAAGTAGAAGGTTTTGAAATTAGCGCTATGAACATTTCTTCTTTACAGGTTGGCGGTGATTATTTTGATTGTATAAAACTTGCCCATCATCTTTACTTTTTATGCATCGCGGATGTTTCAGGCAAAGGCGTCCCGGCTTCATTGCTCATGTCAAATCTGCAGGCTAGTTTGCATGCGCTCATCAACACAGAGCTGAATTTAAGCCAGGTTGTGGGGCGAATTAATGACATTATTTATAACAATACTACGGCCGACAAATTTATTACTTATTTTGGCGGAATTCTCAATACGGATGACAAGACATTTGTTTCTGTAAACGCAGGACATAACCCCCCATATCTTTTACACAAAGACAAAAGCTTCGTTACTTTAAATGAAGGCGGCCTTATTCTTGGTATGATGCCAAATGTTGTTTTTGATACAGAGACAACGCATCTAAAATCAGGTGACCGTATCGTTATGTTTACAGACGGTGTCTCTGAAGCCATGGACAAAGATTTTAATGAGTTTGAGGAATACCGCATCGAGCAATGCATCGTCGAAAATTTTGATAATTCGGCGGCGGGCATTATGCAAAAACTTATTGAAGCCGTCAGAACCTTCACCAAAGGCGCACCACAGACTGATGATATTACAATCATGACTATAAAAGTCGACTGATGAATTGCCATTGCCTAGAAACTCCCTAAAAAAATACAACCTTTGGCTTGTATGTTTTATGTGATTTTTATTATATTAAAAATTCGATTTTAACCCTTAAACCCAAACTAAACTTGATAACACATAATCATGCCAAACATTCTTGTTGTTGATGACGAAAAATCGATTGCATATCTGCTTTCCGAAGTTTTAAGGAAAGATGGTCATTTTGTAAAAACCCTTTCCGATGGTAAGCTTGTTAAAGATGAACTTGAGGTAAAGGACTATGAGTTGGTTATCTCTGACCTCCATATGAAAGAAATGGGCGGAATGGATGTACTAAAAACCGTTAAAAACAAAGATGAGAATATTGAGGTTTTAATCCTCACCGGACATGGTACAATTTCTACTGCCGTTGAAGCTATGAAACTGATGGCCTTTGAATTTTTAACCAAACCAATCGACATGGATGAATTCAGGTTAAAAGTAAAAAAGGCATTAGAACGTAGAAATTTTAAGATTCAAATTGAAACACAGCAAAAAGAAATTCATGAACAGCAGGAAATGATTCGGAAAGATTTACAACTTGCCGAACAGGTACAGCGCAGTCTAATCCCCCCCGCAGTGAGTTTACCCGGTGTCGATGTTTGTGTTAAATATATGCCAATGATTGGTGTTGGCGGCGATTTCGCTGACATTTATTATGATGGTGGTGAAAATGTCTATCTCACTTTAGTGGATGTCACCGGACATGGAATTACGGCAGCGTTGCTGGTTAACCGGATTTGCAGTGAAATCAGGAATCTGGTAAGAGAGAGAAGGCAACCATCATCAATTCTTTACACGGTTAATAATTTTATCTTTGATACTTTTGATGGCATGGCAATGTTTTTGACCATGTTCAGCGGTGTTATCAATTTAAGAAAGAAAACTTTTACCTACGCAGGCAGCGCCCATCCCTCAATTATTGTTTGGAAAAGTCAGGAAAATAAATTTCTAAAACTGGAATCGCAGAATATAATCATCGGTTATGAAAAGCGGGATGAGAGCAAGTTTTACCAGGACGTAGAAATAATGAGTGCTGAGGACAAAATTTTAATGTACACCGATGGTATCATCGAGGCTGAGGACGTTAATGGCAAACAGCTTGGGATAAACGGCTTTATTAACTTTTTCAAGTCAAGTATATATCTCTCAGCAGAAGAAATCATTGAAACGATTTTGAATGGTATTAACGAGTACAGCCCCAACCCGATTAAGGATGATGTTTA
>JAJDAE010000034.1 GCA_029262035.1 Candidatus Zhuqueibacterota bacterium | reverse complement strand
GAAACTTCGCAAAGACGTTTTATCACAACCAGGCGATTCACCTTGCTGAAGTAAGCGTATGTCCTTTTACCAATGCAGCGAATTTTTGTCGATATCCTGGGTCGAGTTAAGTCCGGCATTCTATACAAAACCGATGTTTTTTATTAGCTTCTATTATTCATAAATTTTGCCACAAAGACTCTAAGTCACAAAGATTAACAAAGTTATGGAAGAAGGTGTTTTGAAAATTAAAAGTAAATTACTATGGAGCAAAATTTTTCATAACACTTTTATTTTTAGATCTTTGTGTCCCCTTACTGTCTTTGTGTCTTGGGGGCAATGAATTATTCAGGTTAGTTTTGTGTAGTGTGACGTCAGGCGCTATAAATACTGCAACAGGTTACACTTAACGTTAAATGATCCTAAAGTCACCTAATATTTTTCCAAAATCGGAAAGGCTAAAATGACAAGACCAAATACATTGCGTGAATCTCAATTGGGTGAACATGTACGCGCATATTCCAAGCGTAGTTCTACCGCTCGCCCCGGGATTCTTCCCAGGGCGCAATTAGAAAAGGCTTCTGACCCACGAAGTTGAGTATAGCAGTGCGCCCGGACATGGTTAAACGATAAAGAAAATGATGTAAAGATATTCAAGGAGATACTTTTCGAGAACTGATTGGGGGCAGAAGCCCTGTTTTATTAAACGGCCTGGGTAGAAACCCAGACCGAGCAAAAAATTTGAAGAACCTAAGCCGGAAAAGTAACGCCATTTTAATTCGACTTAGTTTAATTTTAAAAAGTGATTAGGCTGGATTTTTTATAATAATAAAAGGGATCGAAATTTTTCGCGATCCCTTTTATTATTTGCTATAATTTTTTACGGAATATCCTGCCCGGTAATCCATGGTGCGCCTGCATCAACCAAAGCTTTCTCAGCTGTTGGTAAGTCCAAAGTCAGAATATTCTGTAACTTTGTTTTGAGCTCACCAAATTGTTCCCTGGCAAGTTCCAGGCTCCGTTTGTGTGCAGGTGTTGGGCCATAGGTTGAATTCCATGTTCCCAAAGTAGCGTGGTCCAATCTAGCCTGGGCTGTCGGATTATTTCTCTCGCCAATTTGACGTTTGGATTTGTTGCCTCCCATTTGTTCTTCAATATTCAGCAGGGCTTGATTCAGGTCGTGAATGGTTTTGTCAAGAGTTCCCGAGCCGGTCTGGGTGCGGGATAAGGCTACCTGCATGGCACTAACTTTTTTCATCGTGTTTGCCAAAGCTTTTTTGGCGGCGGTCATCGATTTGTCAAGAGTGGCAAGTTCTTGCCAGAAGGCAGCAGTCTGAATCGGGTCGGTACTCTTCAAAGCGCCCTTGTGCAGGCGTTCTACCTTAAACGGCATGGGCTCGGATAAATCGGTTGTAACACCGTTTACACGTTTTGACAGCATCACGGTGTAATCTCCGGGTGCCGCCATAGCGCCTACTGGCTTGGCCTTTTTAAAGTCTTCGCCGATGTCGATGGCGTCAGTTGCCGGTAAACGCAAGTCCCAGGCAACCCGGTGAAATCCTTTTTTGGCAGGACCTTCAACGCGGCGAATGACGTTGCCAGCCATGTCTTTAACCGTTAATTGCATTATCGGTTCTTCCTGGCGGCGTTCAATTTCCAGGGCATTCCAGCCTGGGAAAGGCACATTGGCTTTTTTCTTAGTTAACTCTTTTTCATTTTTCCGGCGAACTTGTTTTTTTGTTTTGATGTCATCGGCGAGGTAATAGGTAAACACTGCGCCAAAGGGCGGGTTCGGAGCTGAAAAAAATCCGGCGCCTTGCGATGCTTTCGTATCAAAAGAGAGAACCGGACGTTTAATGTACCACCAGGCTTTGCGGGTTGAAAATAAAGTTGCCTCCCGCTTTAACTGAGCTTCGGTTACATCACGTAAAACAGAATAATCATCGAAAACGAAAAAGCCACGCCCAAATGATGCACCAACCAGATCGTTCTCCCGGCGTTGAATTGCGAGATCCCGGAAAGAAATCGTTGGGACATTACCTTTCAGCTTAACCCAATTACCGCCGCCATCAATGGTGAAATAAATACCAAATTCAGTGGCTGCGAACAGAAGTTCGGGTTTGACGTGATCCTGAACCAGGCGCCAGACCAATGTCCGGTCGGGTAGATTGCCTTTAATTGATTTCCAACTTTTGCCGTGATTTGTAGTTTTAAAAAGGTACGGATTTAAGTCGCCGAATTTGTGGTTGTCCAGCGCGATGTAGGCTGTATTGGCATCATATAAATCAGCTTTGATGTCATTCACAAAAGCAGTTTTGGGTACTCCGGGCAGGTTGCCGACTTCAATTTTTGCCCAGGCTTGGCCGCCATTTTCTGTCACTTGAATGATACCATCATCGGTGCCGGCGTAAATTAGACCTGCCTGTTTTGGGGATTCTGCCAGTGAGGTGATGGTGTTATAATTCGACATTGCGCCAACGTCCCACGGCGAATCCCAGCTTTGGGTTTTACCCATGATCGGCAGAGTGATACGTTCCTGATCGCGAGTCAGGTCAGCGGAAATTGCGGTCCAGGTATCGCCACGATCTTCAGAGCGCCACACGCGTTGCGAAGCAAAATACAGCCGGGTAGGAGAGTGCGGGCTGACCAGAATCGGCGCATCCCAGTTGTAGCGTTCGAAGTCTTCGCCGGCTTCGGGCTGTGGTTTGATATAAACAAATTCACCTGTGGTGCGATCAACGCGCATCAGATTGCCTTGCTGCCATTCTGAATACATGATATCCGGATTGCCGGGCTCGGTTGCCGGTTGGTGACCATCGCCCCACATTGTGATAAACCAATCCGAATTGCGAATACCATGATAATTATCTGTACGCGAAGGGCCGCCCTGGGTATTGTTATCCTGGGTGCCGCCATAAATATTGTAGAACGGTTCGGTGTCATCCAGAGCTACTTTATAGTACTGCGTCAAAGGCAGATTGGGGATAAACCGCCAGTTTTTAGCTAAATCAAAACTTTCGTATAAACCGCCGTCGGTACCCATAAGCATGTAATCCGGATCATCCTGGCGGAAAACCATGGCGTGATTATCAGAGTGCTTGTGTTTTTCCTGCATGATTTTGAATGTCTTGCCACCGTCCTTCGAAACCTGAACCCGGACATCCAATAGGTAGATAAGATCGAACTGATGCGGGCTGGCTACCAGTTCCTGATAATAATGTGGGCCGGTAGCATTAGGATTTGCAACCGCATCGGACATTTTTTCCCAGCTTGCACCACGATTTTCTGAACGGTAAAGACCTCCCTTTTTGAGATCCAACTCAATGGCTGCATAGAGTACGTCCGGGTTTTGCGGCGAAATTGCCAGGCCGATTTTACCCATGTTCCCACTGGGTAAACCGCTGCTGAGTTTTTCCCAGGTGTCGCCGCCATCTTTGGAACGATGCAGGCCAGAGCCCGGACCGCCGCCCATAAAAGCTGCCACGTTGCGGTGACGCTGCCATGTTGCGGCATACAGCCATTTAGAATTATCCGGGTCAATCACAAGATCAGTTACGCCAATCCATTCATCATCGCCGAGAACTTTATTCCAGGAGTTACCGCCATCTCTGGATTTGTACAATCCGCGTTCACCGCCTTTAGCCCAGAGCGGGCCTTGTGCCGCAACCCAGAGAATGTTAGAGTTTTCAGGATGAATGATGATTTTGGAGATATGCTCTGAATTTTTCAAGCCCATGTTTTTCCAGCTTGCGCCGCCGTCCTGGCTGCGGTAAATGCCATCGCCGTAGCCCACATGGCGGCCGCCGATATTTTCGCCGGTTCCAACCCAGATCACATGTGGGTTGCCGGGGTCAATGGTCACACAGCCGGTTGAGTAGGAGGGCTGGTCATCAAAAATAGGTTTCCACGTAGTTGCGGCATTCTCGGTTTTCCAAACGCCGCCTGAGCCAACCGCGACGTACCAGGTATTGTTATCTTCAGGGTGTATGGCGATATCTGCGATTCTGCCTGACATGAGGGCCGGCCCGATGGCGCGCAGTTTCAACCCTGTAAAAGTTGTATCGTTGAGGACGCTTTTTTCTTTTTTGTCAGCAGAAATTCCGCTTGAAACAATGGTTAGTGCCAATACAAGTAGCAGAAACCGCGAGATGAACTTTCTCATAATTTTTCCTTTCATGTATAAATGTTTGAATTTTTTTATGATAGAATTTTGTAGGAATTTAAACAGATTTGAATACGAGTCCAGCCTCCTATTGTTGCGAAGAGAAAGAGCAAGAAAGTGAGAA
>JAJDAE010000330.1 GCA_029262035.1 Candidatus Zhuqueibacterota bacterium | reverse complement strand
CCTCGATGTCGGCTCATCGCATCCTGGGGCTGGAGAAGGTCCCAAGGGTTGGGCTGTTCGCCCATTAAAGCGGTACGTGAGCTGGGTTTAGAACGTCGTGAGACAGTTCGGTCCCTATCTGTCGTGGGCGTAGGAAATTTGAAGGGAGCTGCTTCTAGTACGAGAGGACCGAAGTGGACAAACCTCTAGTGTGTCAGTTGTCTCTCCAGAGGCACTGCTGAGTAGCTACGTTTGGAAGGGATAAGCGCTGAAAGCATCTAAGTGCGAAACCCACCCTAAGATTAGATTTCCCTTTAGGTTAAGTCCTAACTAAAGGCTCCTCGGAGATTACGAGGTTGATAGGCCACAGGTGTAAGTACAGTAATGTATTTAGCCGAGTGGTACTAATAAGCCGTGAGACTTAATCAATAATTTTTTGTTAGCAGCAGATAATTAGGGGCTTAAATTAGAGTTTTCTTGAATTGTAAATAATTCCGGTGGTTATAGCGTAGGGGAAACACCTCTTCCCATACCGAACAGAGAAGTTAAGACCTATAGCGCCGATGGTACTGCCTTGGAGACGAGGTGGGAGAGTAGGAAGTTGCCGGGAATTAAATTGAAAAGGGAGAAGATTATATCTTTTCCCTTTTTTTATTTATGAAATAGGTTAGTTTTGAAAAATTGAACCGTCTTACTATTTTTGAGTATAAATGGATATTGTCTGAATTTAATTGAAGGGTAGATATATGAGTTGTCCATTTTGTTTAAAGAAAATACGCCAACCTATGCTGTATTTAGTTGGGGGGCTAATCATTTTGACTGGTTGTGCTTCGACAAGTCCTCAAAAATCCTTTAAAGAAAAAACAGTTGGTTTGTATATTCAGGGCACTGGGCTTTATGAGCGTGGTGAGTATATTCAAGCTGTCTATTTACTGAAGCAAGCCATTAATTTTAATCCTGATTTCGCAGAAGCTTATTATTCTTTGGGCTTAACTTATTTTAAATTAAACGAAAATACAAAAGCGTTGGAGAACCTAAATAAGGCAAGCGATTTAGTCCCGATTACTGATAAGCCGGGTTATGATAGCTCCGATGTTAATTTCAATATCGGATTAGCATACTTGGGTAAAAAGGACTATGATTCATCTGCTGTATTTCTTGAAAAAGCAATAGCAGGAAAACCCTCTTTCGCGAAAGCGTATTATAATCTGGCCTACATTGCGGAGGAAAAGAACAATAAGGAATCCGCTTATAAATACTTGAAAGATGCAATTGATGCCGACTCGACAATGGATAGGGCCTATGTCGCTTTAGGTGTTTTATATTCAGAAGATGGTGATTTTGAAAATTCAAAAAGGTATTTGGAAGAAGCTACTGAAATAAATAAGGAAAATAAAGCAGCTTTTAATGAATTAGGAAAGTTATATCAAAAGCAATCTGAATACGATCTGGCGGTTCGCTTTTTCAGGCGTGCAACGCAAATTGATGAAAAATATACCGAAGCTTTTTTGAACATGGGACTTGTTTATATCGATACTAAATCTTACAGTAAAGCGATAGCGTCTTTTAATGATGTCGTAAAAATTGACTCAACATTGCCTGAAGGATATTTCAATTTAGCCCAAGCTCAATTTTTACTTCAAGATTATTCTGCTTCTTTAAAGAGTTTAGCTAGTGTTCTAGAGGTTGATTCAAATCGTGCCCTTACACATTATAATATGGGTCAAATTTATACAGAAACCGGCCAGTTAGAAAAAGCTATAGACGCCTACCGGCAAGAAATATCAATCAATCCAAGCCACCCTGATACTCGTTTTAATTTAGCTGTTTTATTGGGGAAAAAGAGTGAATTTAATGCCGCAATGCTTCAATATCGGGAATTCTTAAAAGTGGCAGCTGAAGATGATGCGAGAAAGATTAAAGTGATGTCTGTTTTAAAGCAGTATGAAAAGCTTAATTAATTAAATTTGCTTGAAAAAATTAGGCGGACTAAAATATTAACGTATTAGTCCGCCTTTTTTATTTGTACACACACTACGGCCAAATCCCGTTACTCTGAGCAACCCGTTTGATAAGTCCAAAGAAAGAGATTCTGTATCTGGTGCCAAGCCTTGAACAGGAGAAAAGGCGCCGGTTGAATCCTGTTGAAGGAGTTGAGCACTAAAGTTAAATTGAGAGACCAAGTCTTCCATTTGGTTAAGCGATGCTAACAAGAGTTTTTCTTGTTGCAGTGTAATATTCCCCTCAATATTTTGTGTTTTGCCATAAGTGGCTGAGGAATTCGAGATAATATTGTCAGAAATTGATGAGTTATCCTGCTTCTTGTACTCTTTTAAGTTTGCATTTTTATCATAATGAATGATTTTTTCTTCAACGAGTTTAAAAGCAATTTTTATTGAAGTATGTGTTTTTGAATTCATAGCAGTGCCAAAATCTATTTTTGTGATACAAATTCCTAGCAGGCAATGTATAAAAAGAGAAAGAGCAAGTGTTTGAAGCCTCGGGAATGAATTTTTGGGAAATTGTTTCGCCATAAGCTTGAACCAGTGTGTTAGGAAGTTATTGTATTGTAGATACTTCAAAATACAATAATCTATTCCTTTGTATTTTAATAAAGTAGCTATATTAAAATAATTTCATTTGTGATTTATTTTCTTCAAGTACCTTTTTTGTAAGTTTGCGTTGTGCATATTTTTCAACTTTTAATTTGTCTTCTATATCGTTCAAAAAAGGAGAGGCCAGTGGTGTGTAGGATTTCCCATAAAGTGTTCGTTTTTTAGCTCGGGTTAGAATGAGTCTTTGCTGTGCCCGGGTCATGCCTACATAAAAAAGCCTACGTTCTTCAGCTAAATCAGTCCTTCGGTTTTCGCTATTGTAGGGTATTAGATTTTCTTCGCATCCAATGATAAAAACTACGGGGAACTCCAACCCCTTTGAGGCATGCAATGTCATCAAAGTTATCTTATCTGCATTTGGCTCGTACTCATCGTTCTCATTCAATAAAATAATTGAATGCAAAAATTCTTTTACACCATGACCATTTGATTCTGATTTTTTTAGAAGTATTGAAAAAAGCCTTGCCTGTTCGTCATCTTCAAAATAATGATCTGGAAAAAATTGGTTTTTTATATGTTCCAGAAGCTCGGAGACTTTAAGGATGTATTTTAGGTTTAATAGATTGCTTAGCTCGGAGACAAAGGTAAGAGAGTCAGGCAAATTCTTTAAATGGTGCCAGATACCAATACTTTGGGTTTGACAATGCTCTAGAATTTCTGAAGCCGTTTTTTTGCTGATTTCTAAATGGTTGTCATTTAAAATTTTTTCAAGATACAAATCATTGTCAGGAGCCGTAATGAAGTTTAGATAATTCAGAATTTTTCGAATCAGGCTGTTATTATAAAAAGATTTTTCACCTATAATTTGGAATGGCATGCCTGATCTTTCAAACGCAATTTTGAGTAATCTGGCTTGTACTTTTGTGCGATAAAATACTGCGAAATCTGAAAAGCCATAATTTGCTTTTGGCCTGCTATCATCAACCCGGCCAGAATCCATAGAAAAATAACTTGTACCGCCTACCATTTTTTCTGTTTCATGGACGATATATTCAGCTTCGGCCTTGTCTGTGGGAGCAGCGTAAATATCAATTTTTATTTCGCTGGAAATTTCTGACCATGTTTTTTTATGTTCCTTTGAGCCATCCTTAATAATTACCTGTGATGAGGCATCAAGAATTGTTTGTGAGGAACGATAGTTTTGTGTGAGGGCGACCGTCGTTACATTCGAAAAATCCTGTTCGAACTTTAAAAAATAATTTCGATCTGAGCCGCGGAATCCGTAAATGGCCTGATCCGGATCGCCAATAACGCAGATATTCGTTTGTTCACTGCAAAGAAGTTTTAGAAGATGATATTGAGCAAGATTGACGTCTTGGTACTCATCCACGGAGATGTATTGGCATGTTGACTGATATTTTTTTAAGATCTCCGGAAAACTTTTGAAAAGTTCAACGGTCTTACAAATAAGCTCTTCAATTGTGAGCAAATTGTATTTTTTGAGCAGGTTCTCAAATTCTGAAAGAATTTCGTTTGTTTCATCGTCTGTGACTTCCAGTTTTGGATGAAGATTAATTTTTGAATGATTAAATAATTCTAAGTAACTTCTAAATTGCTTCTGGGTAGATTTCAGTCTTATTTTTTTTAGTAAATAAATCTGGTCGGTTTCATCGGCGATCTGAAAATTAGAAAGCCCAATTTTGTCTCCATCATTTCTTAAAATAAATGAGCAAAACGAATGAAAAGTGGAAATAAGCAGGCGTTTGATGTCTTTTGCGCCGATAATTTCGTTTAATCGGTTTTGCATTTCTTCAGCAGCTTTATTAGTAAAAGTTAGCGCTAAAATGTTTTTGGGATCAATATTTTTTTGTTTTATCAGATATGCGATTCGATGTGT
>JAJDAE010000329.1 GCA_029262035.1 Candidatus Zhuqueibacterota bacterium | reverse complement strand
CTGAATCATTTTTTAAAATGAACAAATATTCATTGTTTTGCAAATACTTTACTTTTTCTATGTATCGCAAGTTCAGGATTGTGGAGCGGTGGATACGCAGAAAATATTGTGGGTCGAGCTGTTCTTCAATGTCATTCATGGTAGCACGGTAGAGATAGTTTTTTGAAGCAAGATTAAGTGTGATATAATTGCCATCAGCCTCAATGCAGTAAACTTCTTCTACAGGTATATTTCTTAAGCGGCCGTCTTCCTTCAAACAAAAAGAGCTTAAAAACTTGTTCTGGGTATGATTGTAATCGTTGAGCATGTTGACCAGACGTTCGTTAAATTCGGATGATTTCTTGAATTTGATTTGCCGCTTGGCGCGATCTATTGCTTCTGCAAAACGCTCCTTGTCAAATGGCTTTAGCAGGTAATCGATGGCATGAACATCGAAGGCCTTCAATGCATATTTATCGTAGGCTGTGGCAAAAATGATTATGGGTTGGTAGTTCAAGTTCATCTCAGAAATTACTTTAAAGCCGCTTATATCCGGCATTTGTATGTCCAGGAAAATCAGCTCGGGCTGGTTTTTTAAAATGGAATCAACCGCTTCACGCCCGTTGCGGCATTGGCCGACAATTTGAACTTCATCGTGGTCTTGCAAAAGGTTCGTGATTCTTGAGCGTGCCAACGGTTCGTCATCCACAATAATGGTACGGATTTTCATTGATTCCCAGTTTCCTTCTTTTCGTTGGTCGTGAATTTTTCTTGTTGTTCAAAAGGAATGAGTATTCTCGCTGTAAATCCATTCTCCCGGTTAGATGTAAGTTCCAGTTTATAGTTTTCCTTATACATTTGAGCCAAACGATTTTTTACATTCTTAAGCCCGATGCCGCCGTTCTTAAATGCCAGTTTGGTATCGCGGGTGCCTCGGCCATCATCTTCAACAATGAGTTCAAGTTGGCCATTAAACCGTTTGCCGCTTATTTTTATTTTACCGCAATCTGTGCGTTTAGAAAAACCGTGCTTGATGGCATTTTCAACCAAAGGCTGTAGAATTAAATTCGGAACTTGGGTCTGCAAGGTTTCTTTTTCAATATCGTATTCTATTTTCAGCCGGTCACGAAATCTTGTTTGTTCGATATCCAGGTAGCTCTGAATGTATTTCATTTCTTCCTTTAGCGAGATTTTTTGTTTTTGATCCTGGTCGAGTAAACTGCGCAAAAGAAAGCCAATTTGCGAAAGCATTTTCTGGGCGTCTTCGGTGCTTTCATCTATTAAAGAGGAGATTGTATGCAGGGTGTTAAATAGAAAGTGTGGATGCAGTTGCATCTTAAGCGCCCTGAGCTGAGCGTTGTTAAGCTCGTTTTCCATGCGAATGAGTTCTAGTTGTTTCTCTCTGAATTTTTGATAATAATCATACGCGAGGAAAACGCCAACGAGAATCCAGAAAATAAGCAGGCTGCCAAGAATATTAACAAAGATGGAGGAGTAAGTGTGATTATTCCATGCCCCATACCACTCTCCATTAACAACCAGGAAGACACTAAACAAGAGTAGAGTCGCTATAACCCGATGTATGAAGGCGACTAAAATACTGAAAATTAAATGGCTGCTAATTTTTGAAAAAGATAACCGTGTGCCCTGCATGAATGCCTGGGAAAGCCGGAAGATAAGCGGGGCGAAGAGAGGCCACAATAAAAAACTGGGTAATGTACTGGCGAGCGCCATTGTCCACGGAAAAGGTTTGTCTGCTTCGGGGCTGTAAGAAAAGCCGATGTATTCTTGTAGAATGAAAAGTAAACTGAAAAGCATAGCCGCAAGAAAAATTCGCCAGATTGAAATTGGGGATTTCCATTTGGGGGGAAGCACAAAATCTCCTGATTGAAAAATTGGTTCGGTAGTTTAAAGTTAACAATAATTCCGATTTTATACGGGAACTTACTTTAAAAGATTCCATGCCGTATCATCACTATGCCAGGATAATACAGCATGGTGGATTTAAAAATTAGCTGCCGGTTTTTTCCAGCTTTTGCGCCGCTTTTTGGCGGATGAAAGAGAAGTTGAAGTTGAGTGCGCTATTGTAATTTACAACGTTACTCAGTTGTTTATGCGCTTGACCGTGATTGCCTTTAGCTTCAAGCGCAAGCGCCATGCGGTACATATTATAAGCTTCCGTTGCATCCGCCTTATGTAATTCCATCAGGGCATGGTCATAATCGCCATGTTCGAGAGCGATAATTCCATTTAATTCATGTACAAGTCGTGCGAAGAATGGGGGTGAATTTAGAGATGTTACCATCTCGTTGAGGGCCTCAGCTTTGGTTTCTGCAGTAGAAAATTCCATTTTCTTTGCGGCAATTACGCCTTGACCGTAAAGTGCGAAAACTTTGGAGAACGCTTTAAACCTGTCATTTTGTTTTGGATCGTTTTGAATGATATCAACAGATTTCTGATATGTTTCTTCAGCCTTATCAAGTTTTCCCATTTCTATCAAAACGGCGGCCATGTTTCGTAAATCGATGGTCATGGCGCTGGTATCATTAATTTTTTTAGAAATGACATAGTTTTTTTCAAGTTCTTGCAGGGCTTTTTCGAGATTGCCTTCATCTGCGTGAGTTACCGCTAATGCCCAGTGAATGCCGGAGCGGATGCCGTCGTGAGGTGCAATTGACATGAGACTGTTGAGCCGGGTACGGGCAGATTTATGTTGGTTCAGTAAAAGCAAGTTGGAGGCAATCCCGATTTGCGCGGAAGGAAATAATGGTTCGCGTTCCAATGCCTTATCATAGTTTGCAATCGACTCATCATAGCGTCCGAGTTTGAGTAACAGTTCAGCGTAAGAATCGTATGCATTGGGGTTTTCAGAATCAAGTGCAATTGCTTTTTTAAAGGCCATTTCAGCTTCACTAAACTCTCCAAGAGCGCGAAGGCTATAGCCTTTAATGTTGTAGAGTGGGATAAAGTCAGGGTTTACTTTTTCGGCTTTGGTGAGAATTTTTACTACTTTCTCATCATCGGTGCCAAAATTAGAAAGCGCAAGCTGGTAAAGAATGCGTTCATCCATTGGGTACTTTTCTGCAAGCATTTCAAGGTTTTTTGAATTGGTTTCACGGTCGCCGTTAAATGCTGCGAACAGGCCTTCAAAAAATAGCTTTTCACCATCGGATATTTGTGTATTCGCAGCCAAATCCTGAACCTTAGCGAAATACTCACGGCCCACTTTGAAGTTTGGTGCGCTTCGTCTCAGTGCATCGTAGGCCATAATGAAGTTGGGGTCGAGTTTTACAGCTTCTTCGAAAAGAGGCCGTGCTGATTCCGGCTGAGAACGATCAAGAAACCTTAACCCTTCATGATAAGCCATTAATGCTTTCTCTGACGAAGTCGTGATAGGCATTTTTCCGTCTTCGGCATAAATAGTAGCAAAGCTTGTTAGTACGAAACTTACAAGCATCGCAGATGAAAGAAATAAAAATAGTTTGTTTCTTCTCATGATATATCCTCCTGAGAATTTTGTATAATTGAAGCTGACCAGATAGCCAACCTATGAATTACGCTTAGTTACGCCATGTTGTTTAAAGGGATACAGAGGATGTGATGAATTGCAATTTATGTGATGAAATGTGTTTAATTGTGAATTGTCTTCAGCAAATTTTGATTTATAAATGAGTGACTAAGTACAAATGTATGAACTTGCAAAATTAAGCTACTTAGGTTAATAATTTACCGGAGAATGGTTACAAAAAAGCTTGACATTTTAAACTTATTAAATTATATTCTTCAACTTTGTTTGGGCAGTTTAGCCCATTCTGTTTTGCCCCCAATCGCAAATCAAATTACAAGCGGCCAGGTAGCTCAGTCGGTAGAGCAACGGACTGAAAATCCGTGTGTCCCCAGTTCGATTCTGGGCCTGGCCACTTTGTTAAATAATAAGATTAGAATATGAAGGCTGCTATTTTTAGCGGCCTTTTTTATGGCCTCTGCATAGTTTTGTGTAAACTCCGCGTATAATAGTGACGAGAATTTTTTAGCCTTCAATCTTTTGCCAAGAACAATGTTGAGTTTTTCGGTGGCTCTGTGACTCTTAAATTCGATAAGATTTGCGCACCAATAAATGTGTGAATGTAAGATATTTATATAGAAAATGTATGGACAATAAAACCACTATAGCTGAATTGAAAGAAGCCGGAATTCATTTTACAGTCATCATTCCAACTTACAATCGTATCGAGAAGCTCGCACAATGTTTGTTGGCACTCAGTGAGCAGGACTACCCGAATCATCTTTTGGATGTGATCGTTGTTGATGATGGCGGCTCTACTGATCTTGAAAATACTATTGAAAAAAACAAGGCAGTTTTAACTGTAACTTTGCTTAAGCAGAATAACTCCGGGCCGGCCGCTGCACGCAATTTGGGAGCCGCTCAAGCAAAGGGAGGTATACTGGCTTTTACTGATGACGACTGTTTACCTGCCCGTGACTGGTTAACAATTCTCGCTACCAGGTTTTTGGACACAAGCATCAGTGTGGTCGGGGGGAGGACAATCAATGGTTTACAACATAATATCTTTGCCGCTGTCAGCCAGTTGATAGTTTACATGGTTTATCGCTATTACAATCAGGATGTTGAGTCTGCTTGCTTTTTTGCCTCAAACAATTTGGCCATTCGCAAAACTGATTTTGATAAAATTGCTGGTTTCAATGTGCGCTTTAAGACATCGGAAGATCGTGAACTTTGCGATCGTTGCTTGTTTTTGGGAATGCGATTGGTGTACGAACACCAGGCCGTTATTAATCATACTTCTGATTTGAACTTTACCAGGTTCGTAAGTCAGCATTTTAATTACGGACGCGGTGCTTATCACTATCAGCGCTTGCGTTCGCAACGAGGTTCGGGTGGGGTATTGTCAGATTTGGGATTTAGTCTCAATTTACGGAATTGGTTATGGCCAAATTATGAAGGCACCCAAATCCCACGTGTAAAATTGGTGAGCTTGCTACTTCTTTGGCAGGTAGTCAATGCGGCTGGCTTTTTTTGGCAGGCGTTGCAGCGCAAATAAATGAATTTGTAAAAATAACTTACAGAGAGTTATATCGACATCAAGCGAATTATCGATTGAAAATGCTGGCGTGCCCAATTAAACCCCAGTCTCCATGCAATACAAATGTCCTTCTCTGAAACAATTCTCTCACTAAATTAGCCTTAATTTTCTGCCTGAAAAGAATGGTATATTGTTTGCTTATCTGCAAATTTTGATTTACACAGACCAACAGGAGATTGCATCTTTGGAAAAAGTCAAAACAGAAAGTACCGGATTCGAGTGTCCCAAACTTGGTTCGACAGCAAACCTTACGTTAGAGTTTATACATATCCCGTTGAAAGGTAATTATCCCAACGAGTTTAAGTGCGATAGCTGCCTGAGTTGTGGCGTTGCAACTTTAAAAGAAAATGGGCTTAGCTACAATTGGAAGGCATGTCCGGCTTATGGCGAATTTGTTAGGCAATATACGCAGCCATCTCCAGCACTTGCCGCATAAATTTTCATTTTTTGCTACTTAACACGTTAAATCACTTTACGGCTGATTGAATTATAAGAGAGAAGAGGTTTTGGTTTCCCCTTCTCTCTGCTAATTTAATTACTTTCTGCCAACAATTTTTTAACCGGCGCACTTCCCAATACACGCACGGCACCTTCCTTGGCGTCTTCTAAAATATGATAAAGCGTTGGCACCAGAATCAAGGTAATAAAAGTCGCGAATATTACGCCGAACGCCAGAGATACGGCCATCGGAATAAGGAATCTTGCCTGCATACTTTTTTCGAGCAGGAGCGGTGTTAGCCCGGCAAATGTAGTCAGGGATGTGAGCAGGATAGGGCGGAAGCGTGATACTCCGGCTTCACGAATGGCTTCATTCAGTGACAGGCCGGCATCGCGTGCGCGGTTGACAAAATCCACCATGACCAGGCTGTCGTTTACAACCACGCCGGTAAGTGCAACAATCCCAAACATAGAAAGCAGAGTTAAACTCATGCCCATTAAAATGTGCCCCCAAATGGCGCCAACAATGCCAAACGGGATGGCGCTCATAACAATTAGTGGTTGCATGTAGGAGCTAAATGGAATAGCCAGCAGCACATATATCATCAAAAGGGCGAAAAAGAAGCCGTTTAAAAGCCCAGCCAAAGATTCCCGCTGTTCCGATTGCTCTCCCTCCAGCGAGTAACTAACCGATGGATACTTTTGCAGAAGTTGGGGAATGTAAGTGTCGATCACGTCGCTTACAATTTCATTGGCGTTTGCGACACTTAAATCAACATCTCCTGTTACGCTTATGGTACGTTTTCTGTCGGTGCGGTTGATGGATGAAAAGCCTTGCCCGCGATCAATTTCGGCGGCGACACTGAATGGAATTTCTCCGCCCGCCACACGAATCCGCATGTTTTCTAAATCCGCAAGCGAAGTGCGTTCGGCTTCAGGATAGCGTACCATTACCCGGATATCATCCCTGCCGCGTTGAACTCTTTGAGCTTCTTCACCATAAAAAGCTTGCCGAACCTGACGTGCCAAATCAACCAAGGTCAAACCGTAAGCCTCGCCTTCTTTTTTCAATTTGAGCTTTATTTCCTCCTTACCCGAACGATAAGTGTCTGAAATATCAAACACGCCGGTATATTCCGCAAGTTTAATTTTTAAGTCTTCAATCGCTAACTGCAATTCATCGTAATCCGCACCGGATAATTGAATGTTTAAAGCGTCGCCTGCGTTGAAGAGTGAGGAGGAAAAACTCAACTCTTCGGCATCGGGAATGGCGCCGGTTAGCTCCCGCCATTTTCTGGCAATTTGAACGCTGGTTATTTCGCGCACTTCAGCAGAGGCTAATTGTAGATTGACTTCGCCAAGATGTGATGAGGTTACCCCACCGAGGTTCGGGCCATGTTTCTGGCGCTGGCGAAAGGGTTGAGAGCCAATCGAGGACAAAACATGCTCAATTACAAGTTGGTCTTTGCTGGAAAATTCTTCCTGAATTTGCAGTGCGGTAGTTTCGAGTTTTTTAAGGGCTTCTTCAGTTTGCTCGACCGGAGTTCCCTCGGGCATGGTTAAAAAAGCTACGACATTGTCGGCTTCAACCTGCGGCATAAAAGTAAATTTGACCCATCCGCCAGCGGCAAGCGCCATTGTTATAATCAAGGTACCAACGCCGATTGCAACAGTACTGTATCGCCATCGTAATGCCAGTTCTAAATACTTCCTGTAGGTTGTGGCGCTGAATCTCTCAAGCCATCCGGAGAAGGTTTGTTGAATATTTTTGAACCATTTGCCGAGAGTAGTTCGAGCCGGTTTTTCACCGGCAAGCGTTAAATGCGATAAGTGAGATGGTAAAATGAAAAGCGATTCAAGCAATGAAAAAAGTAAAACCGACAGTACGATAATCGGGATTACCCGCATAAATTTACCCATGTTTCCCGGCACATTTAATAGAGGAGAGAATGCAGCGCAGGTTGTCAGCACTGCAAAAATAACCGGCTTTGCAACTTCCTGAGCGCCTTGTATTGCGGCGTCAAGGCCGGTTTTGCCTTTTTGTAAATGCGTGTAGATGTTTTCACCAACTACGATCGCATCATCGACCACGATACCGAGTACAAGAATAAAAGCGAACAGAGACAGTAGATTGATTGAAACATCAAATTGCGGCATCAGCCAGAATGCTCCAAAAAATGAAAGAGCCATGCCAACAGCAACCCACCAGGATAGCTTCAGTCTGAGAAAAAGTGCGAGCGCGAGGAAAACTAAAATGAAGCCGGTGCGGCCGTTACGAAGCAGGAGACTGAGCCGATCTTGCAGAATTTTGGAGTCATCCTGCCAGGTGGTTAGGGCGATGCCTGCCGGTAAAGTAGGGCTGGTTTTCGCGACATATTCTTTGACAGCATTTGCAAGGTCCATAGCATTTTCATCGCCCACACGAAAAATTTGAACCAGCACTGAGGGCTTGCCATCGAAACGTGCAGTCTGGTCGGTTTCAGCGAAACCATCCACTACAGTTGCGACGTCGCTGAGTTTCAGGCGCGTGCCGTCCGGGAGGGAACGCAGGACGATATTTTCGAATTCGTCGCCAACATAAGCCTGGCCCTTGGTGCGAAGTGAGATTTCACCCCCTTCAGTTTTCACCGCGCCGCCGGGTAAATCCAGAGAGGACATTCTGACTGCGTTTGCCACTTCATCAAAGGTCAGTTGGTAACGGCGCAGCGTTTCCTCTGAAACTTCAATGGATATTTCATAAGGGCGGGCGATGCTTAAATCAACCTGGCTGACTTCAGGTAGGTTGGTAATGTCATCACGGACTTTTTCCCCGATATGTTTGAGTGTCTTTTCGTCCGCATCACCGGAAATAGCAACATTTATGACTTGCCGACGATTCAGGATTTCCTGAATAACCGGTTTTTCTGTTTCTGCCGGAAACGTCGAAATACCGTCGACTCGGGATTTTATATCATCAAGGGTTTTGCGTACATCGTATCCGGTCTCAACTTCAATATTCACAGTGCCAATGCCTTCTGAAGCTGTGGCGGTTATTTTTTTAATGCCTTCAAGGTCCTGTACGGCCTCTTCGATTCGGATACAAATGCCCTCTTCAACTTCTTCCGGAGTTGCTCCAAGAAACAAGACAGAAACCGAGACCATGTCTGCGGAAAATTCAGGGAAGACTTCCATTTTAATTTTAGAGAGAGAAAGCATTCCTGCGACCAGGATTGAAACCATCAACAAATTAGCGACTACTTTATTTTTTGCAAACCATGCAATTAAACCATTCATTGTTTATTCCTCGCCTCAGTTTCTTGAACTGGTTCAACCAGCATACCGTCGACAAATGTATCGAGTTTGGAGAGACATACCATTTCGCTGTCGTTCAGTCCCTCAGAAATATAGGCCGTTTCACCGTCTAGTCTTAGGATTTTTACCTCGCGGGCGTAAAGTTTGTTTTCCTGTTTAATTACTAAAACCTTGCTGCCAGATCTTATCGCCTCGCGTGGAATTGCATAAATGTTTTTGTATTGCTTGCCGGAAATTTCTGCCTGCACAAAAAGACCTGCTGCTAAAGGCGGTTTTTTCTTATTCTGGCTTTGAGCGTATGGATTTTCAGCGCGGGCGACAACGTGAATCATTCGGCTGCGGTTATCGATTTCGGCTTCAATGCGGGTGAGGTAGGCTTGCCATGTTTGTTGGCTGCCGGCAAAGTTTGCTTTTAATAAAACTTCAGGACCCTGTGAATCTTTTTCGCTGCCGCGGAAGTCGAAAGCCATGTCCAAAAATTGCAGCTGGTCATCGGGTAGCGGTAAGCGGACTTCGGCATAGTCGATAGAGTAGATATGCGCCGTAGTCATGCCCGGCGTGACGTATTGGCCGACATCTGCGTTTTTTGTTCTAATTCTGCCGGCAAAAGGTGCACGAATGAATGCCCGTTTCAAGTTAAGCTCGGCCTGCTGCAAGGTTGCATTTGCCGCATCCAGTGTTGCGCTGGCCTGAGCCAATTGTGGCTCGCGGGCAACAAGCGCCGGAATACGTGTGTCGTTCAATTTACGCCATTCATCTGCTGCAATTTTCCCTTGCTGTTTTTCAAGTTGGAAAGCGAGTTCAGCCTGTGCAACTTGCTGTTTGGCTCGAATTACAGCAAACTCATAGTCGCTCTCATCGAGCCATACCAGGATTTCACCTTTTTCAAAGAACCCCCCGGCCACGAATGAGGGGGAGATCGATTTAATCATTCCGGCGACCTGTGAAACCAGTGCGCTTTCGGTTCGTGGTGTAACAGTTCCCTGGGAGGCTAGCATCATTTGCACATCTTGAGATTTGACTGTTACAACCCGAATTAATCTGGATTTGATTTCAGGCGCTTTTGGGGTTAAGTCCGGTTTGGATGCAATAATGAGCATCGCACCGAGCCCGCTGAAGGCAAGGATAGCGATCGGCAATATGAATTTTAATTTTCCTGACATTTCTGAATTCTCCGGATTATATTTTATAAAGATTTTTGTTTCGTTTCAACTTCAAAGCCACCGCCCAGTGCGAGGTAGAGATCAACTCTCGCGTCTAAACGTTGGCGGCTTACATTTAAATATTGCCGTTCAGTATCAAAGGCAGCGCGTTGGGTTTCCAGCATGGTGATGAAATCGATGACACCGCTGGAATACTGGGACTCGGCCAGATCACGTGCGGCCAGCGCTTGTTCAACTGCGGTTCGTAAAGCCTGCTCCTGTTCTTTTAAATATTTTTCGCCGGAAAGGGCATTTTCTATTTCAGCAAATGCGTGGAGTGCTGAATTTTGATACTGCACCAAGGCAATTTCTTCCTGGCTTTTTGCCAACGAAACATTTGCCCTGAGTCTGCCACCTTGAAAAAGAGGCTGGATTATGTTACCGGCAAGGTTCCAAACCGAAAAATTTCCATTCAAGAGATCTTCCAGTGCATTGCTGGAGGTACCGCGTGAGCCGGTCAAACTGATTTGTGGAAGCAATGCCCGTTTTGCGCCGGATACCGTTGCCCCGGCCGCTGCAAGTCGGCGTTCGGCTGCCGCAAGATCCGGTCTGCGGTTCAACAAATTAGCTGATAAGCCTTCCGGAACATCTAATGAAAGGGTCGGCAACACAGAGCTATGTGCCATATTCGCATCGGGAAATTGCCAGAGCAGCGTTTGCAACTGGCGTAAAGTGCTCTCATATTGAAATTGACTGGCGCTGTAATCCGCCTGTGCGCGTGCCAGGTTTGATTGTGATTGACGCATGTCCAATGAACTCGTAAGCCCGCTTTCGTAGCGGCGTTGTACGCGTTCGCTGGATAGCTGGCGATTTTCTAATGTGGCTTTTGCCAATTCTTTTTGCCGATTGCTGGTGATAACCGCAAACCATACCTTGCATACTTGCCCAACCAATGAAAGCTGCGCACCGATAAAATCTGCCTGCGTGGCTTGTAGTTGCGCGACGGCTGCAGCTTTTCCAGCTCGCAATCTGCCCCATAAATCAAGTTCCCAGCTGACGTTTAGCGCCAGACCGTAGGATGTGCTTTCGCTGGTGAGTATGCCGCCATCTGCGTTTGGTACCGGCAAGCCGATGAAGTTCTGTTTATTTTTTGAACCCTGAAGTGAGCCCGATAGTTGTGGGAAAAGCGGCGCTCCCGCAATTTTGGCCTGTGCCGCTACCGCCCGAATATTGGAGGCAGCGATACTCAGGTTGCCATTTCTCTGTAGCGCTTCTCCAAGAACCTGGTTTAGTTTGGCATCATTAAATACATGCCACCATGCAGAATCAAGTTTTACCGTTTGGATTTTTTTAGATGGCTCTGGTATTTCAAAATCCAGCTTAACTTGTTTACGCTGTGGCGCTGCGCATGAAGTTAAGAGAATTAGCAAACTTAGTTTGAGCAGTTTCTTCATTAAACTTCTTTCCTTTTAATCTTTTAAAATTGATTTGTTCTGTGCAGCAGGCGCCTTAAATCCCGCAGACACAAATTGTACGACATAGGCGATGACCTGGTTAATATCTTCTGGCTGGTCTCCCCGTTCTGCAATTTGTTCTGGTAGAGGAAGCCGTACAACCATCATGTGCATTGCACCCAACATAAATTTAAATCGCCACATAACTTCAGTATCAGATAAGTGGGGGATTGCTGTTTTGATGGCTGCATTGAATCTCATGCCAACCTCGGCAAAATGTTCGTTGGCGATTTGTTGAAATTTTTCCGGGTCAGATTGAATTTGCCCCATCAACCGGATGAGGTATTTGATTCTATGTGGTTGTTCTTTTGTAATTTTAGCTACGGGTGACAGAAATGCTAAAATAATGTCGTTGATGGCAGGGTTTTGGTTATTCGCCTCCAATAAGTTAAGTTGTGAGAGACGTTCATCATTAATTTTACCAACTATTCTGAGAATGACTGCTTTGAGTAATCCCTCCTTGCTGCCAAAATGATAATTTATAGCCGCGAGGTTTACGCCTGCTTCAGAAATGATAGCACGGGTGGAGGTTGCATCGATGCCCTTTTCAGCAAAGAGTTTCTCAGCAACGTCCATAATTAAAGTTTTGGTATCAGCGGTTGAATTTTGCATTTTCTTTCCAATTAATCAAACGTACGATTAAAACAAACGTTTGAATTTATAAAAGGTTTCGTTGTTTTCCAACTAAAACTAAATTTACTGTAAATTGTTTTCGTAGGAGGTGTGCCAAAATAGCAAATTTTGTAATTGACTTTAATTATTTCTTAGGTTATTTTTTATACTGAACCAAGGGAGTGGAGAAGTGTCTGAGATTTTCAAAAAGCTAAATCTAGAAGAGCAGAAGCAAATCGTTGTACTGGATGCTCCGGCAAGCTTTAAGTCGGAACTCGCGCAACTTGAAGATGTTCAGATATGCCGCAATCTGATGAATCTTGCTGAAGTAGATTTTTTTCTTGGATTTGTAACCCGACAGCACGATTTAAACAAGATGGCAAAAGATGCGACCACAAAAGCCCGTGGAGATGCTGTCATCTGGTTTGCCTATCCCAGGAGGTCTTCCAAAAAATATACATGTGAATTTAACCGTGACAAAGGCTGGACAGAGCTCGGCAAGGCCGGCTACGAAGCTATGCATCAGGTGGCGATTGATGATGATTGGTCAGCTTTGAGATTCCGTCACGTTAAATTTATTAAGACACTGAGTCGTGGTGAAGACAATGCTTTGAGCGATGAGGGAAAACGCCGTGTTAAGGAAGATTAGTACTTGAGCAGCTTTGTAAACAAAAATATCAAGCCTAAAATTATTTAACTAAAATGTGTAATATCGTAATTCGGTGTTCTCCGGGAGAGACTCTCGGTGAAATTTCTCGTTTGTCGGATGGAATTAATACATTGATCGGCACGAATGCCAAAATTGAAAAACTGGGCGAAGGCTTTATCTGGTCTGAAGGCCCAATATGGGTGAAGCAAAATGACTTTCTGCTATTTACGGATGTCCCCGGCAACATTATATACAAATGGTCTGAAGGCGAAGGTGTGTCAGAATTCCTGAACCCCTCCGGTTTTGCCGGTGCAGATCCTTCCCATTTGCGTGAAGCTGGCGCCAACGGCTTGACTTTGGATGGTTTAGGTAACCTGATTATGTGTGACAGCGGGACCCGGGCAGTTGCAGCTTATGACTTCAAAACAAAAATAAAAACTAGTGTTGTTGACAGCTATCAGGGTAAGAAACTGAACAGCCCAAATGATGTTATTGTGCATAGTAACGGTGATATTTATTTTACCGACCCGGCTTATGGCCTAAAAGGCATCAATGATTCTCCGGTTAAAGAACTTGCCTTCAGCGGTGTTTACAAGTTCTCGAAAGAAAACGGGTTAACCTTGCTAACCGATGAATTTGTTTATCCCAATGGCATTGCTTTTTCGCCGGATGAAAATATATTGTATGTCTCGCAATCTGATCCCCAAAATGCTATTTTGAAAGCATTTGATGTTCAGGAAGACGGCACAATTATCAACGGCCGGGTGCTTTACGATGCAACCGAAATGGTCGGCTCAAATAACCCGGGTCTCCCCGACGGTATGGCAATTGATGTCAGCGGAAATATTTTTTTGACCGGCCCCGGCGGTATTCTGGTACTCACCCCGGAAGGAAAACTCCTGGGTTCAATTATCACCGGAACTCCGATTTCTAATTGCACGTTTGGCAATGACGGCTCGGTTTTATATATGACTGCTGAAGCGATGCTCTGCAGTATTCAAACCAAAACTATAGGTCTGCGTTTTTAATTATAGTAATTTTTTTTGCCACCCAGTTTTGTCATGATAGTTGGGCAGTTATTTTAAGAACATCATTTTGGCAGATTTTGAAATGCTCCTGCCATCGATTCGATAGATGTAAAGACCGGAGCTGACCATGGCGCCCAACTTATCTCTCCCATCCCAAGTTACAGAATGCCGTCCGGCTCTTTGATTGCCGCGCCATAAATTGACTACTTTTTGGCCCCGTAAATTATAAACGGCCACTATTATCTTTTGAGACTTAGGTAAAAAATAAGAGATCGTAGTAGAAGGATTAAATGGATTAGGATAATTTGGGTAAAGCGTCATAGTGAGTGGCAGTATCTTTGATTTTCGGGTAGATACTGATGTCACCAGACTGGCCTTTAGTTCAAAGATATCTTCACTTCTTATGGGCTTAAGCGTTCTGAATAAAAATTCGTCGCCCGGTACCGGTGCAATATGATTTCGACTACCGGTAAAGAAGATTGACCAGGCAATTTGCAGTTCACCCTGAGCATCGGGTTCGATAATGGTAACTTTGTCCAAATCGGAAATAGTCTGATTCCCATCAAATTCTGTGAATAGAAAGTCTGCCTTTCGGTCGTCGGTGAGATTCCAGACTGTGAATTTCAGAGGTTTAGGTGGTATCCCAAATGCTGCGGTGGAGGAATCCACGACTTCATCGAACAGAGTAATTTTATAGTCTGAAGGATGCGGCACCGCTGTTCTGAGTTCGCCACCGATGAAAACCGTTGGAACAGTGATGGAAAAATCAAGTGTCGAAGCGCCAACTGCCCAGCCGGTGTTTTCGAGATCTGATTCGGGCGGATCGAAATCTTTTATTATGAGTCGAATGCCGTCAAAGAACGGCCCTTCTGTGACACCATCAATCTCAGTGGCATTTTCAACCAATCTTTCATCGGTGTTAATGTTATCTACATTGTAAACTGTACGGCTGAAAAGTGTGTCATCAAATGTTATACGATAAAGATTTCCTGTCAATTGGTTGGCATCAGCATATTGTGCAGAAATGATCGCGCCACCACTGCCCGAGGCATGGCTGATCTGAGAAGACGGAATGCTCTGGCGCTCGTTAAAAATTTCGAAGACAGCGGATGTATCGGCCGTTTCAATTATTCCGTCTGTGCATCGGAGAATAATTTTGTAATTGGGACTATTTTTTAAAAGTGGCGTGTTCCAGACGTATTCTGTTATATTTTGTAAACCACTAAATTCAGATTTCCAGGAGAATCCATTATCAACACTATAAACCATGGAGAAAGTTAACGGGTCACTATCTGCATCCCCCGCATACCAATTTATTAGCCGATCACCGTTGATTAGTTCTCCTTCTGCCGGAGTCAATAGTTCAATTTCGGGTGCAGCATTGCCCGGATTATTAATGGTGAAGGTGCCCCCGGTTTGGGTGAAACCAAAACCTGTGCTATTTTCAGAAACCAAACGTAACATGTATCGGGTCCCGTCAGCAAAATTCGCAGTGTCCCAGGCGTGAGTTATTTCTGCGGATGACCCTGTCCATAATGTGTCCCAATATGCGCCGGCATCCTTGCTAATATAAAGAAGTGACGTGCCCGTGGCGCTCAATTCGTCGGAAACCGTCCAGTTTATATCTACCAATCCGGCAACTTCGCTTTCAGCCTGAGGCGTGGTCAGTTCAGCGCTGAATCTCTTGGTGCCTGGTATAGTCCAATCCTCCGCAAGACTCCACTGAGTATTCTCTCGCGGAGTTTGAATCGTACGTAAGCGGATAGAATCTTCTTCAACCTGCGCATATACCAAGGTGAGCTTTCCATCTCCGAGAGAATTGCCAATGGCGCCTACGTCTACCTGATAAACACCGCCTTCTTGATTTGGCAAACCGGTAGAACCAACAGAAGCCGGATCAACCACTTGCATGCGGTAGTAATAGTGAGTATGCCCGCAGAAAAAGATTCTTACTCTGGGGTCCTTCACCAGCATGTTCCAGAAGTCATTTCGTGATTCCGGAAATTGATTTAATGCATCACCAAGGTGCCGATGTCTGGGAAAGGCAGGTTCATGACCATAAAGAAAGATATGATCCTGGGTTGTGGTATTTAGATCATTCTGCAGCCAGGCTTGCAGGTTACTGTCTATTTCACCTTGACCATTGGTGGAATATTGATCCAGGACAATGCAATGAGCATTGGCATAGTCAAAAGAATAAGTGCCTTGCTTACCCTTGTTAACCACATTTTCTAAATTGGGGTTTAGGACGTTCAAAATATGATCCATATCTGATTGGGTTTCAAACTCATGATTGCCAACCACCGGGTAAAAAAGAGGCAGGTTTGGATAAGTCAGGGTATCATTTTGGATAGCCATATTACTGGGAACGGGATCAATATCACCGCAAGAAACAAAGAAAGAAGGTCTGAGAATGGCGGGTTCCGGGTTGACTGACATGTCATTAATTTCACGAAGTACTTCTCTGAATTGCTCTACGAAATTACGATTGTCTGCCGCGACAACAAATGAGACGTTTTGTGCCTGGAGAAGGGATGTACTTAAACTGAAAAAAAGTACAACCCAACCTGAGAGATAGGTTTTCCGGAACATGACAACTCCTATTATGATTATTTTTTAAAAGAACTTACCGAACTTGTTTCGGAAGTTCTACTTTTTTCTGATTCTTTCTTGCTCTAAATCTGTTTTGCTGTTTATTTGCAATTACAAAAGGTATCGAGTTTGCTTCCTTTTAAAACCATACAACATTTTCAAGACAAGTGCTACAAAAGTTTCTCGATTAAAGATAATTAGTGTCGATCCGGAAAGTACCTTGTCCCGTCATTCCCGCACGCTTTAAGGGGGAATCCAGTTACGAACCATGAATGGATTCCCGACAAGAACATTCGGGAATGACGACCCCGATGGACACTAATTTGTGGCAAAACAAGTGTGAAGTTGCTGCTTGTAATAATTTTCTTGATGTTAATGTGAAGAATCTGTATCTAATTTTCACTCTAAATTGAAAGTGTTTTATGCAAGCAGGATATTCAAAAAAATCGCTGAAAGAAAAGCTGGGAATTAAACCCGACCACAAAATCTATTTTCACAATGCACCGGAAAACTTGTTTGAACTTTTGGGTGAATTGCCAGAATCTACAATTGTAGAAACAAGCCTGAGTACAGATTACGATTTCATCCATTTTTTCACCAAAAGCCACGATGAATTGCAGGAGCAGTTTCAGATTTTTAAAGCGGCCTTAAAAGTAAATGGTATGCTTTGGGTTTCGTGGCCGAAGAAAGTCAGCAAAGTTGTAACCGATCTGGATGAAAACAGCATACGTGATATTGGCTTGAATGGCGGTATGGTGGACATTAAAGTCTGCGCGATCGATGAAATATGGTCGGGCCTAAAATTTGTTATTCCCGTGAAAGACCGGGCATGAAACTTAGCAAATTAGGGGAATAGTTTGAAACCCAAAACCATCACAAAAGAATTTTCCGGCATTGGTGCGGTGCAATTCAAAAAGAACAGTCGCGCCCGAAATATTAATATTCGCATTAAGCCATTTACCGGCGTTTCTGTTTCTGTGCCGAGAGGCATGAGTTTTTCCAGGGCCGAATCGTTCCTGAAACAAAAAGCAGACTGGATTACCAAAAACCTCCAAAAAGTTCGTGAGTACGAAAGTAAGGTCAAGGTTTATGATGGTTCCGAGCCGTTAAAAACCCGGTTCCACGAAATTGAAGTTGCCCCCGCCAATACCGAAAAAGTGACAGTGCGCACCAACCAAGACCATGTTAAAGTTTCCTACCCTCACGCGTTTAATTTATCCGACCCGGTAATACAGACGGTTATTCGCACAACGCTGATTTCGGTTTATCGCAAGGAAGCCAAAGCCTATTTACCAGACCGGTTGGCTGAGCTTGCCAAGCGTTACGGGTTTTGTTACCAGCGCGTTTTTATCAAGAATCACAAATCGCGTTGGGGGAGTTGCTCGGCGGTGAATAACATCAATCTGAATTTGAATTTGATGCGCCTGCCAGATGACTTGATCGACTATGTGCTTTTGCATGAATTGGTACACACGGAAATTAAGGACCACAGCCCGCGCTTCTGGGCAAGGGTGGATGAGGTGTGCGAAGATGTGAAATTGAAACGTAAGCAAATGCGTGAGTATCATCTTTTTTAGGAGTATTTTTTTAGATATATTTTCTGCATGGAAGATTAGTAAATTCTTTACATTTGAGAATTTGTGACGTATGTTAAAAATAAGAGTACGTCAGGAGGTTTTATGAACACAAAATTAACACTACGGCTAAATGAAGATGTCATCTTCAGAATGAAAAATTATACGGCTAGTCGTCAACTTTCATTATCAAAATTTACTGAAAATATATTTAGACAGATATTAGATTCGTCAGGTGATGAAACGCAAGACTTGACACCGATTGTGAAGAAATACAAAGGAATTATAAAAAATAACCTTGAAAACGAAAAAGACGACTTGCTGGAACAGCTGATAACAAAACATTCCTGAAATGGATAAATTATACATCGATTGCAACATTTTAATGGATTGGCTAACGGGCCGTCTCCCATTTTCAATCTATGCTGAAAAGTTGATTTCTCTAGCCGAAAAAAAACTAGTTGAAGGTTACGTGTCACCGCTGACCTTAGCTAATTCATATTATATTATCCAAAAATACCACAATAAAAAAATGGCAAATAACTTTTTGGATGATTGCAAGACAATGTTCAGTATAGTCGATATTACCGGTTCAACAGCTTTAACTGCAATAGAACGACGATATAAAGATTTTGAGGATGATTTGCATTATTTTACCGCGATTGATTTTAAGTTGGACTACATCATCACTAGAAATAAGAAGGATTTCTTATCCAAAAACATTAAAGTTAAGACAGCTGAAGAATATTTGAGAAATGAAGAAACACGATGAGTTAAAAGTAAAAGTTCTTTATTGCTTCAACTTAGACTGTATGCAGTCCTTCTGAAATTCAAAGCCAAAACTACCAATGCCGCCATCCCCAACATCCCGGAAATCCCGAACAATCCGAAAGCTATTTGCCCGAGAAATGGTTTGCTACCTAACAAAGTGGGAGGTAGAATAAGCGGCAAAATTCGACAGATTGCCGCAAAATTAATCAGCCAGAAAGTCATCGCGACCCAGCTCGGTTTTGCAATTTGTTTACGTCTGATAAATCCCGGAATTAAACTTACCGATACTCCAAAAATCAGTGAGGTTATAAAGCCAAGCAGGTAAATGTGGCGCAAGGCATCTGAGCTGATTGGGATGGTGACCTTAAAAAAGAACGCTGTTGCCAGGAATATTTCCAAAATAGCGCCGAGCACCAGCCAGCCGTACGCGCTATAAATAAGCCAATGAAATTTTCCGAATTTATTCCCATCCTGCAAATCAGGCTTTTGTGTCGGCAGTTGCCGCTGTTTAAAAAATCCCAGCTTCCAGACAAAATATAAAATTAGTACGCTTTTGAAAATGGCGCCAATGAGAGATATGTTTTGCGGCAGGCTTGAGGATAGACGGCCAAGAGGTGGCAGGGTAGGAGTCAATTGAACACACACTGCGGCAAAGTACAGTTTCGCCAGGGTTGCAACCGGCCAGGTAATAAGAGGCAGTTTTAAATAAAGTGGAAATATACGCACGGAGAAAGCAAACGCTACGGGCAGCAAAGTCAGGAAGATGAAAGCCTGCGTGGCAAATTCATTCCACGATGCGTTCAGCGTTGCTGTTTGTCGCAGTGTCATATCAACGAGAAGCACGCAAGTTAACATTGGATAAATTAACCAGCCTAAAAGAGCCATTTTAAAAAAAATATGAATATCACTTATTCCTTTTGGAAGTATTCCGGTTTTCGGGAACATCCCGATCAGCGTTTTCACGTAAAGAAAAATCCCGCAAAAAACGAGTATTGCCCCACCCAGTGAAATGAGCGCGACAGGATAGTAAAATTTGGATTCCAGCAAATAGGCGAGTACCGATTGGCTTAAGAATCTGAATATCAGGCCGGTGACAATCAGTTTTAAGATGGTACTATTGACAGCAGAGTTTTTTTGTGGCACCCCCACAAGTCTGGGTAGAAAAAATAAGCTAATGCCGATTATCAACAGTCCGGCCCAGCCAATAAGCTGCAGGTAGCCGTGCAGTTGAATGTAGCTGTAAAATGCCTTGCCGAGCGGGAAGTTGAAACCAATTTCAGAGGCCAGGTGCGCTCCGATGGCAAAGCCGCCCAAAATGGCAATGCTGAGGGACCACCATAAATAGTTGATGTTAAAGGCGGTCGGTTTGTTTGTTGGAGGCATAGTTTATTATGAAGTTAAATGACAGACCGACGTCGCTCAGTGTGAAGAAACTGGACTTTAGACTCTAATTGTGAGAATGTACTGGTTTAGGAAATGGAAGGCAAATAGTTTTTGAAATCAGGGATTGAAGAAAAGGCCAACTGAGAAGACAATACCTGACACAACGTTCCGGGTTCTGGTTGCAGATTCGAGACCTGCTACAACGCCACTTGATTGGGTGAAATTGTAAACCAATTCCGGGCCAAAGGCAAGATAGCGCTGGTCATTCCCGAAAATACCGCCCGCGCCGCCTTCAGCGCTGTCGTTGCCGTTTTTGAGTGTTTCAACGCCGCGTGCTTTGAAGATAAGAAACAGTTTTGGGTTGAATTGGTAACCTGCTTCGGCGGCATAAATAAATTCATCGGAGTAGCCTTTCGTGCGGTTATTGAAACCGCCTTCCAACGAAAAGTAAAACGGCCTCGGCCACAGAGATTGACCAAACTGCAATTTGAAACTCTGGTTGAATTCGCCATCCCCGGTTAAGAGTGCGTCTTGGGGTTCATCACTGCCCCGTGGCAGGCCCAAATTAATTTCACCACTTAAAATCGAATTACCCATATTGAGCAAACCAAATCGTATGCCAAGGTCGCCGTCAGAAATACCATTGCGTGCGGCGCCATCAAAAAGCACCGCACCACTTTTGGTTTCCTGTTTGTTGATCGTAAGCCGTTTGAACGGAATGGAGGCAATTAGCGTAAACCGGCGGGTCAAACCGTATTCGCCATAAAGCGTTGTAGTGTAGTCACCAAAGGTTGGGATATTCAGCTTATTGCCATTCGGTTCGTAGTATTCGGTGGCACGCACCATGCGAAAACCGAGTTTATAATACCCTTTGCCTTTTTGTTGAGTCCAGGCGCCGGCAAAACTGTTTTCAATCATACCAAAAGAAATAAGCAGCAAAATACCAATTTTAAGAGTGTTCATTTTTTCCTCACTGTAATTGAGCATAACCAAATGTTACGTCAAATGGCAGGCAGTGGATAATCACCCACTCATATGTTGAAAGTTCAACATTTGAGGGCACTTCATAGGTTTGACTTCCTTTGAAACTATTAAGCTTACCCAGGTTCAGACTGCTCGAACTCACCACGCTCGATGAGGACAGAATAACCACAAGTCCAGGGCCTCGGCTGGCGGAAAAATCGCTGCCGAGCTCCAGTTCGAGTTGGCCGTTGTCGAGTATGCGCAGAGTGGCAGTCCCTTCTACGTTATAACCTGAACCGGGGCTTGCTACAAATTGTCCTGTTCGTTCGCTGGCGGATGCAACCTTGATGACCACGGGCATGCTTTCTATGCCATCAGCTATGGCAAATATTTGCGCTGTGCCGTTACTTTGCGCAGTTACCAGTCCAGCGTTGTCAACCGTGACAATTTGCGTGTCGTTGCTGCGCCAGCTAATTGTCTTATCTTGCAATTCCAGGCCATCGAGATTATAGGCTGTTGCGCTGAGCTGAACTGTGTCACCGATGCTTAATTCCGACGAGTCCGGGGTAACCAAGACGGTTGCAACCTGGTTTGGATTTGCTACAACAGTTAGAAGCACAGGGTTACTTTGAACGCCGTTGGCTTCGGCTAAAATTGTGGTTTGACCGGCTTGTAATCCCAGGCAGGTGCCAAGAGTTGAAACCATGGCAATGTCGCTGTTTTCGCTTTGCCAAGTGAAATTTATATCGGAGGCCGGTTCACCCAGGCTGTCATAGAAAACTACTGTAAATTGAAAGGATGAGTCGATTTCTATGGCGGCCATGTTAGGTGATACCACCACGCGTTCGGATACAATGATAACTGGATCGTTGATGATATCTGTCCCGATACAACCGGTTAAGAGGATTAAAAATAGGTTGGTTAATACTACTTTTTTGCTTTTCAATTTAGCCTCTCCATCTTTTAGAGCATTGCAAAAGTTATCGGGAAGATACAATTCATAGTTCACAAAAGTATCACGGATTGAAAAAATAGTTCTAATTAGGCCTGAACGAAAACTACATATTAGCGTCCTTCTGAGCACAAAGCCCCGGAGACAGCTTTTCAAAGTAGCTGTTGGTGTGCGAAGAATCTCTCTCGCAAGCAGAAGATTCTTCGCGCTTCAACTTTTGCCTCAAGCGAGAAATTTGGGTGCTCACACTCAGAAAGACATATTTGTGAGTTTTCGGCCAATCACTAATTAAAAGTTGAACCATTACTTCCTTAATTTTTGGTTTTATTTGCTTCGGGTCAGTCGATACATCAACACAGCTGTTCTTTTTGCCTGCATGGGCAATGTTTTCAAATGGGCGATTTCGTTGACGGTGTGTTCTCCATCGCCGCCAAGCCCCAACCCATCGATGGCCATTTCGACCCGGCCTGCTGTAAATGACACATCTGCGGCGCCCGCTGAACCCGGATCAACAGCAGTGACAGCACCCTGGCCAAGGTCTTGACTCACTTCATCGAAAAGTTTAAGCAAACGGAGATTGCCTTCAGAAGGCGATAACGGCGGATATCCATCTTCAAACATGAGTTCCGCAGAAGTCCGGGGCAGGTGTTTTGCGACTACGGCCTGCATATTCTTTTTGGCGCGTTCGAGTTGCTCAGATGATATGGTCCGTAAATCACCGGTGACAACTGCATGCTCAGCTATGACATTGCTTTTGCCAAAAGCGGTACCTCTGGTTTGGGAAGCATCATGGTCGACACTCGTACCGCCGAGGATCATGCCGGGATTGAAAGTAAGATATTGTTCTCCGACCATTCCCTGATAAAATCCGTTCAGAATTCGGCTGGTTTCATAAATTGCGCCTGCACCAATTCCCTGACGAAAAATTATTGAGGAATGCGCCGGTTTGCCTTTCACGTTTAGCTGCCAGTTGGTATAACCCCGTCTGGCGATAACTGCGGTAGCGGGATTGCCATCTCCGTTTTCGAAACCGAGAGCAATGTCTGCCGCATCGGCTGCATCGGTCAGAGCCTGGCGGGATAGTTTTAGTGGATGCCCGCTGTCTTCCTCATCTCCGATCAGCGCCACGATAATGCTCATTTCCTCAAGTTCTCCAGCCGCCTGCAGAGCTTTTAATGCTTGCAGGATTATGACATCGCCACCTTTCATATCGGCAACACCGGGTCCGCTTGCAGTGAAATCATTGAGCATTTCAAAATGCTGGAATGGACTGTCCGTTTCGAAAACCGTATCCAGGTGGCCAATAAGCAGCAAGCGTTTGCCGGTACCGGTTCGCTCCGCCATTAAATGCCCGGCACGATGAAATTTTTCGCCTTCTACCCAGCGCGTAGCAAAACCCAGAGCATCCAGCTCTTTTTGAAAGACACGACCAACCTCGCGGACGCCTTCGAAGTTCATTGAGCCGCTGTTAATGTTTACCGTCTTCTTGAGCAGTGCAACAGCTTCACCGTGATGCGCTTCAATATATGTTACCATCGTTTTTTCAACATCTGAAAGTTGAGCTTGAACTGCACGCGGGGTGAAGTAGCTCGCCAAGATAAGTGTGAGAACAAAGTAGCGAAAAATCATATTTGCTGAACTCCTTTTAAAATTTCCTGTTATCTTGAGAAAGAGATTCCTGCATCCTCAGGAGTGATAAACTTTTGATTGTTGCCATCCCATTTTTTGTAATATCGTGAGAAGTGTTACAGAGATGAAAAACAGTGACCTGTTTTATCAACTTTTAAATGTCAATAAAACCCTGCAAGTAGGGTTGTACATATCCGCCAATCATGGCGCGTTTGATGCCATCGGTTTCCCGTAACTCGCAAAAAAGTTCACCGCCTCGTTTAGATGCCTGGTATGCCATTAACTTTTTTTTCTGTAATCGTTCCGCCCATAGCGGAACTAGCGCCGAATGAATTGAGCCGGTCACCGGGTCCTCGGTTATATCGGTGCCCTCTTCAGGTGCAAAGTAGCGCGAAACAAAATCATACTCTTTTGCCGGAGCAGTTGGCACGAATCCAATAATATCAGTGCCTCGCATGATTTCCAATATTAATTTGAAATTGGCTTTTAGGGATCTAACTTGAGCTTCGCTGTCATAAATAGCATAGTAGTTGGTATCAGATTTTAGGAACTCACAAGGACGACCTCCTAATGCCTCAACCATTAAATCAGTCAATTCGGCAGGTTCGGTATCGTAGGCCGGGAAATCCATCATGAGAAGATCGCCCTCTTGCTGCACGCGAAGCTCTCCACTTTTACTCTGGAAACGGATGATACTTTCTTCATAATTGCAATATTCAAATAATACGAAAGCTGTCGCCAGTGTTGCATGGCCGCATAAAGCAATTTCAAATCCCGGTGTAAACCACCGGAGGTGATAGCTGCCATCGCTGTTGGGTGTGATGAAAGCAGTTTCGGCAAGATTATTTTCTACAGCGATAGCTTGCAGTATTTTGTCATTTAACCAAGACTTCAGCACACAAACCGCTGCCGGATTACCGGAAAATCGTTCGCGCGCGAAAGCATCAACTTGATAAATTGGAATTTTCATAGTTATTTTATTTCCCTAATATCATCTTCAAATGATCATCCAAGCCCGTCATCTGCCAGCGGCCAAGAGAGATTGGAATATTGCCGATTGCATTCAATTCATCAAAAAAATCTTTTAGCTTGAATGGTCCACCCTGCTTTTCCTTCTGGTGGGCGTAGGCCGTCATCGTTTCTTCCAGCAGATATTTGCCGGTGATGTAGCTGGTACCGTAGCCAGGTTGGCGCAGATAAAGATGTTGTTCAAAAATCAGTAATTCGCGTTCGGTTTTCATCCAGCCGCGCGGCGTCCATTCGCTGTGTATTTGTCCGGCTTCTTCCATAGTCATTTCGTTTGCGTGAGCATAAAGTGAGCCCAGTCCCCTTGCCGCCCGTTGCGCGATCATGATGTAAACGATTTCACGGACGCGGGGACTGTCATCATACAAGCCGGCTTGCATAAACATTTCTTCAACGGCGGTGGCAGTGCCTTCGCTGCGGCTGTCGAAGATGTTGTAAAGCAAAGCCTTCCGCCGGATAACGCTGGGATGTGGCTCATGCTCCATGCGTGCAAGCTCGAACCAATGATAAAAATGCGAATACAACGGCCGGGGATCGTA
>JAJDAE010000328.1 GCA_029262035.1 Candidatus Zhuqueibacterota bacterium | reverse complement strand
TCGCCCAGACGAAACCTGCCATGTTGCCGAAAACGACCAATCTCTATTGGCGTAGCTCGCCACAAGCCCTAATTGATGCGGGATATCTGTGGTTGTCGGATATTCAGGAAACCCGGAAGTCTCATTTGACTGAACCCGGGTCTGGTTGTAACTATAGCTCAGCCAGCCGGTAAACCCTCTCGCGTTTCTTTGCAAAAGGATGTCCACGCCTCTGGCGTTGCCTTGCCTTTGACCGAAAAATGGCGCAATGGCAAGCGCTGTATCACCCAGCGTGACCACGTTCTGCAACTCAACCAAACCACGCAGATTCTTTTGATAGACTTCAAGATCAAACAGCCAGCCGTTTTGTTGCCAGTGCGTACCCAGAACGTAGTGGTCTGAAAACCCTGGAGTGAGGTCAACCCCGTCGGCAAGCAGCCACGGAATTTCACGCCCGAAAAACTGAAATTCATCTGCAAAATTGAGAAGAAACTGACTGTATTTTCCCCAGGCACCTTTGAAAGACCAGGCATCCGAGATGTGGTAAGTGGACGAAAGCCGAGGTAGCCAGTAGGCTTTGTCCGTTTGGTCGTAGTAGGTGGTTCGCAATCCTAAATTGGTCTCGAAACTTCGGCCAATTTGCCAGTTGTTTGCGAAATAGACAGACAGGTCAGTTGCCTCTGCAACTTTACTGAAGTCCCCGGCAACAATGTTGTCAGACTGCTGCCAGATGGTCCTGGTTTTAGAAAGCTCCGCGCCAAACGCTAAATCGAAGTTGGAGTGAGTCTGCAGGGCATTGCGCCAACTAGCCGTAAAGTTTTCGAGACTATTTTTATACTCATAAGATGCCAAGACCGATAGATCATGTTGTTCGCCGAACTCCTCCGGGGCGGTTATCTGGTCCCTGGCTTTATAGCGAGTGGAGTAATCCGACCCCGTAAATTGAAGTATTGAGTAATACCCGGTATCCCATTGATGGCGCCACTGTGCACTCACCCCCTCGCTGGCGGACTTGTTCTTTTCGTTGCTGCGATAGATATCAGGAAAATCCAACTCGCTGAGAATGTCGTCTGAACCTAAGTAGGTGCTGAAAGTCAAGATGTCCTTTCTTGAAGGCAAATACGTGAGCTTGCCAATCAAGTCGTAAAAAGAAATGTCGGCAGAGAGTGGCTCTTCGATTTGGGGAATGTTCGCGGAAGGCGGCTCGGAACCATCCGGATTCTCCGAAAAACCGGCTATATAAATGAACTGTGGGAAGTACGGTTCGGTCACAAATAGCTTTTTATGTAAATTTCTGGACAGAATGGCGTTGTACGAATGACGACCAGCCAAAAAAACAGCGCCCTTCCCTGCCAGCGGGATTCCCAAACTGGCCTTGGCATTTATCGGGCCGACGCCGATGCTCAAACTTGGTTCGCTGAAGTTGCCCGTTTTGGCGGTCAGCTCTACGACTCCGGACAATCTTCCACCGTATTGGGCTGGATATCCACCCTTATAAATCCGCACATCTTTGATAGCTTCGGAGCTAAACGCGCTCAAAAGGCCGAAAGAATGGTTCACATTGTAAATGGGCATCCCGTCGAGCAGGACGAGATTGTCCAGAGATGAGCTCCCTCTTATCGTAATTCCGGATGCACCGCTGGCGCCTCCGGTGATGCCGGGCATGAGTTCGATGGACCGCAAAATGTCTTTTTCGCCCAGATTGGGCAAATCATCAAAGCTGCGGGATGAAATGGCCATTTGACTCGGCTTGTCACTCACCTGGAATATTTCCCTGTTGAGCGCCTCAACGGTAACTGACTCCATTTGAACCGGCTCATGCGTTAACTCGATCTCGATCTCAGGTTGCAGATTTGTTGGATCGACAACTGCCGTACGTGAGGCGTATCCGATATAGTTCACCTCGAGGGTACATAACCTGGCTGGCACATGTCGCAAGGCGAAATACCCCTGTTGATCAGTCGTGGTGCCGGTGCCCAGGTGAGCCAGCCGAATGTTGGCAAAGGGCAAAGTTTCGCCGGTTCCTGAATCCAGAACTCTGCCGCTGATATCAAAATGCTGAATGTTGCTTTTGTCGTAGAAATAGAACTGACTTTCACCCAGTCTTTTGAAAGCCAAATGAGTATCTCGCAAGATTTGAAAAAGAACATCTTCAATTGCCATGTCTGAAAAATCGCCAGACACAGTGACGTTCCTGACGAGTTCATCACCATACAAAATGTCAACTTTGTAGAGTTGGGACAGCTTTCCCAGCACGGTCCGGAGTGGTGTATCTTTGACCTTCAGCGTTGTGGCAGGGTGATGTTTTTTCTGTGCTCTGGTTGCATTCGGAAGAAAGAAAATACAAGAAGTAATCAGGCAAATTGTAAGAATAGTTTTTGTAAAGCTAAACCAGCGGGTCTCGAACATAATCACCGAAAAATAAGATAGCTGCCGTTTTGAAAGCTATATTTTAGGTTTAAAGTCTGGCAAAAAACAGTGAGAGTTGTGTCAATTTCTTGTTCTTCGAAAACGCCTGACATGGAGTGTTTGCCAAGCGCCGGTGTCTGCAACCGTATTTTTGTATCGTACCGTCTTTGCAATTCCGCAACGACTTCATGTAGCGGCGTCTGGTGGAAAATAAATCGGTTGTTCAGCCAGCCGATGAGATAGTCTTCATTGACCGATTCAACCGGAGCCAGAGTGTTTTTTCCCGAAATAACGCTCTTTTCATTGGCTTGCAAAACCACTTTGTCATGTAAATCAGCGGAGATAGTTTGCAGTAGAACACTGCCTTCTTTGACGATGACCCTGGTTTGGTTGTCGCGTGCATGAATGTCAAAGCTTGTTCCCAAAACACGAATTCGGGCATTTTCAGTTTGCACTACAAATGGCCGGCCGTCGTGTGCAACATCGAAAAACGCTTGCCCTTGTAAAAACACGAGCCGTACCGAGTCTTGCAGCTCTTCGGAAAACTTAATTTCACTGGCAACATTTAGTCGCACAGAAGTCCCATCGGGAAGTTCGATGTTTCTTCGTTCAGCATTTCGCGTTGCATAAACCTTCTGGGTGCCGGTGTTCAGGAAAACCTGGGAAAGAATCAAAATGGAAATGGCAGCAGCCACGGCAGTCCAGCGCAGCACATTGCTTTGAATGAAACGTTGTGGTCCACCAGTCTCAGGACGTTTCATAGGCAGAACTCGTGCTTTTTCTTCAGGAATCTTAATTCCGAGGTCGGTCTGGAGCGCAGACCACTCCGTGCCAATATCCGGAACCTCCAACTGGCGTGCTGGCTCAGTCAGCTGCCAGACCTTTTCAATCTCAGCATAAATTCGCACGTGTTCGTCCGACTCTTGCAGCCATTCTTGCAGCAGTCTTTCTTCCGCTTCACTAGACTGTCCACCGAAATGTCTGTTAAGCAAATTTTGAAATTCTTCTTCCCTCATGCTCTGTCTGGGGTTTTATTAAAAATTCTGTGTTACTTTATCGTGTACTGGTTGACTAGTGAACTTGTTATGCTGTACCACGTCCAACCTTAGACTACAGTTTATTAAAAAAATACCCTACACTCAACTAAAAAATCCCCTAAAGTGATGAGCAGAACCATCAGATGTTTGAAACTACCACGTAAAGATTTTAAGGCTCGGCTCATATGTTTTTCAACGGTCTTTATTGAAACGCCCAAAACACCGGCGATCTCAACGTACTTTAACCCCTCAAACCTGTTCAGTGTGAAAACAACCCGCTCTTTTTCAGGCAGACTGTTGAGTAACTCTCCTATTTTATCCTCGGTTTCGAAATCATATATATTACTCACTGCCGCTATGTGTTTATGATTCTCCAGAGAATCGGCTTGTCTTAGCACTTTTTTCTTCAAATGATTAATCGCCAGATTGTTGGCAGCCCGATAGAAATACGCCTTTATTGATTGCCCGCTATCCAGATTGCGTCGGTTTTGCCAGACACGGGTGAAGGTGTCTTGAGTCAGATCCTTAGCAGTTTCATATTCGCCTGTTCGCCGCAAAACAAATCTGAAGAGTGCTTCATAATAACGGAAATAGAGCACTTTGAACGCGGCTCCGTCCGAGGCTCGAATCGCCTCGGTCAACTGTTTATCAGAAATATCCTCGGTTGCTGGCATTATTTCCTATTGTGGAAAATAAGTATCTTAACTTCTATTATTCACAAACTGGCAAAAATGTGCCTGGCACTTACTCAAAATTGTAAAAGCTATTAAATATTTGCCTATTTGCTAACCTTATAAAAATCTACTAAGTGCCAGGCACATCATTTAAATTTTATGAATAATTCAGGTTAAAAACACTGTCAACTGTATAATAATTTGAACTCAAACAAAACTAACTAATTTGCCTTGTATGAGTTCCTACAATTATTCGTCCCGAAGTCAGTCTTTTTCGAATCTAAAATCTAAATGCCGAATTTTATTTAACGCGAGTTCCATGTAAGCAAAATCATACTTCCAATAAGAGCTGTCATTGCGAATTCTGGCGTTTTCCAGCGGAATGAAGCAATCTCGCCCTTAAAACGAGATTGCCACTTCTGCAAACTCAGGACAGGCTTCAGCTAAAAACGCTTCGCAGTGACAGGATTATTTAATTTTTTGCATAGCAATTCCTATATCGAACTCACGTTATTTATTAAAAAAGTTCAGAATAACATTCTCCTGAAACCTGTGAAAGGGAAACATACACCGGTTTGCCCTTCGACTCCGCTCAGCTGAAGCGCGATCCACCCTCTCAAAAGAGGTCTGGACTTGTGGCGTTTACAGGTCTATCTTCTACGACCGGCTACTTTCCAATTACTAATTTTGGGGGTGTTATTGGATTTATTATTGACAGGTTTGAGTTGTTTGGAATTATTGGTGTGATGAAAAAGTGTGGCGGCTATAACCGCAATTTTCTCTTCTTCCTTTGAGGGAGTGCTTAATTCATCAAGGTGATTTAAAAATTCCTTTTCGACGAAATGGGTATCAAAATCTCCATTGATGAATTTTTCATGCTGCATCACCATTTTGCAAAAAGGAATGGAGGTTTCCACGCCTTGAATCAGATATTCGCTCAGGGCGCGTTTCATACGGGCGATGGCTTCTTCCCGGTCTTTTCCAAACGTGACCAGTTTTGAAATCAGTGAATCATAAAACATCGAAACTTCACTGCCCTGGTAGTAACCGCCGTCATCGCGTATGCCGGGACCGGCAGCAGGCTGCAGGAAATCGATTTTGCCAATGGAGGGCATAAAATTGTTGGCCGAATCTTCAGCGTAAATGCGGCATTCAATGGCATGCCCGCTAAAACGGATGTCTTTTTGTGAATAGCCCAGCTTCTCACCATTGGCCACACGGATTTGCTCTTTCACCAAATCAATTCCTGTGACTAACTCAGTAACCGGGTGCTCGACTTGCAGGCGGGTGTTCATTTCCAAAAAATAAAACCCACCATTTTCGAACATAAATTCAATGGTACCGGCATTTTGATAACCACAGGCTTTGGCGGCATTAACCGCAGCCTCGCCCATTTGTGCACGCAATTTCTTATCCAAAACCACCGACGGAGATTCTTCGATGACTTTTTGATGTCGGCGCTGGATGGAGCATTCACGCTCGCCGAGATGAACAACATTGCCATGGTTATCCGCCAAAATTTGAAACTCGATATGACGCGGCTCAGCCAGATATTTTTCAACGTAAACCCGGCCATCGCCAAAAGCCGATTCCGCCTCCGAGCTTGCGGCACGGAAAGCAGCCTCTATTTCTTTTTCCGACTTCACCACGCGCATGCCTTTACCGCCGCCTCCGGCTGAAGCCTTTAGAAGAACAGGATAGCCAAGTGTTTTTGACACGGTCAACGCCTCTTCCGGACCAGACAATGCACTCTCTGTTCCGGGCACGATGGGCACCTTAGCTTTTTTCATGCATTGACGCGCTGCGGTTTTGTCGCCCATCAGCTCGATGGCAGACGCAGGCGGACCAATAAAAATCAACCCGGCATCGCTGACTTTTTGAGCGAACCCCGCATTTTCAGCGAGAAAACCGTAACCGGGATGAATGGCATCGGCATTTGCCTGCTTTGCAACGGCAATAATTTTTTCCTGTAAAAGGTAACTTTCTTTAGAAGGGGATGGTCCGAGTAAATAGGCTTCATCAGCCAGACGCACATGCAGGCTGAGTTGGTCTGCCTCGGAATAAACCGCCACAGAAGTCAGTCCAAGATCATGGCACCCGCGAATAACCCGAACCGCAATCTCACCACGGTTGGCGATGAGTATTTTTTTAATCTTCTTTATTTTTAAAGCTCTCCAAGGCTTCGGTTTCGTCATCGAAGGAAACCAGAATTTGCTCAAGATTTGCAATTTTAATGAGCGTTTTCACTTTCGGATTAAGGTGAACCATTCTTAAAACGCCGTTGTGTGATTTTACCTGACGGTGTCCAAACAGTAGCGAACCCAGTCCTGAACTATCGATGTATTCAACAGTCGCCAAATCGAGCAAAATATATTCAGATCTTTCATTTTCAATCAGGCGCCACAACTCAGTTTTTAATTCAGAGGAAAGCGCATTATCCAGTCGCGGCTCTTCGATTCTTAAAACCTGAACATCTCCTATTTTCTCTTCTGTAATTTTCATAATTTCCTTCAAAGTTTAGCTATTTTTTTCTTATCGCCCATTTTGGCACTTTACATTTTAGGTATTTAAAATTCTAAAGCGGGATATTCCCATGTTTTTTTCGCGGATTACTATCGACTTTATTTTCAAGCATTTCCAGAGCGCGAATCAATCTAGGCCGGGTTTGCTGAGGTTCAATAATTTCATCAATATAGCCATGTTCGGCGGCAGAATAAGGATTGGCAAAACGCGTCCGGTATTCTTCAATTTTTTCTGATTTGGCTCTATCTTTGTCCTCGGCTTTCTCGATTTCTTTTTTGAAAATAATTTCAACCGCACCTTGCGGCCCCATCACCGCTATTTCTGCCGAAGGCCAGGCCAGATTTACATCTCCCCGAATATGCTTTGAACTCATCACATCATAAGCGCCGCCGTAAGCTTTGCGCGTAATCAGTGTAATCTTCGGCACAGTGGCTTCACAGAAAGCATACAAAAGTTTTGCGCCATTTGCAATAATTCCATGCCACTCCTGCTCTGTGCCCGGCAAAAATCCCGGCACATCAACAAAAGTAATAAGGGGTATATTAAACGCGTCGCAGAAGCGTACGAAACGGGCGCCCTTCTTTGATGAGTCAATATCCAAAACACCTGCTAAACTCGCCGGCTGATTTGCCACAATACCGACAGGTCTGCCATCAAGGCGGCCAAAGCCAACGATAAAATTTTGTGCGTAGTCTGCGTGCACTTCCAGAAAATCACCGTTGTCCAGAACGGCCGTAATAATTTTCTTCATATCATAAGGCTTGTTAGGGTTGTCCGGGATAACGGACAGCAGGCTTTCATCCATGCGATTTACATCATCAGAATTTTCCACCCTTGGTGGATCTTCCATATTATTTTGAGGGACAAATTCCAACAGTTTACGGATTTTATTCAGGCATTCAACTTCATTTTCAGTGGTAAAGTGTGAAACTCCGCTCTTACTGCCATGGGTTGAAGCGCCGCCGAGTTCCTCAAAAGTGACCTCTTCGTGGGTTACGGTTTTAACCACATCCGGGCCGGTTACAAACATGAAGCTGGTGTTTTTCACCATAAAAATAAAATCGGTTATTGCCGGTGAATATACTGCCCCGCCTGCGCAAGGTCCCATAATTGCTGATATTTGTGGCACAACCCCGGAAGCCAGTGTGTTACGCAGAAAAATATCCGCGTACGCCCCCAGGCTGACAACACCTTCCTGAATCCGCGCACCGCCGGAATCGTTCAGGCCGATAACCGGTGCACCGACTTTCATGGCTTGATCCATAATTTTGCAAATTTTTTGTCCATACGCCTCTGAAAGGGAGCCACCCAGAACAGTAAAATCCTGTGAGAAAACAAAAACCAACCGACCGTTTATTTTGCCGTGTCCGGTAACAACGCCATCGCCATAAAACTTCTGTTTATCCATGCCAAAATCGCGGGACCGATGCTGAACCAGCATATCGAATTCCTGAAATGTGCCTTCATCCAAAAGCAGCTCGACGCGTTCACGTGCAGTTAATTTGCCTTTTTTATGTTGTGCGTCAATGCGTTTTTGGCCGCCACCCAGAAGTGCTTTTTCTTTTTGTTCGCGTAGATGATTTAGTTTATCTGAAGCCATGAATATCAAATCCTAAAAGCAGAGATATAAATCCACAATTTATTTTTACCAGACTAAGGGAAAAGTTGATCCGGGATTTAGTGCTCGTTATTAAAAAACCCATGACATCTCCCTAGAATTGTGGCAATATTAAAAATATAAATATTAAAATCAAGGGATAGGGTGAACCAAAATCAACTATTTTTATGACGCACAACTATAAAGACTAAAATGCTAACCCATGCTGTTTTAGGGAAGTTACTAAAGTTCTTCTAAATAACCTTTTTTAACAAAAATTAGAGATCAGATAAAAATTGAGGTACACATTTAGGATTCCTAAAAACAAGACTCTTATCATAACTCTTTCTTACTTTTAAAAAAAACCTTACCAACTGTCACCTTTTTCAGCAGAAAAAATATATCTTAAATATAAGACAATTTAGAACTTACCTTCAAACCAAATCATTTCAAGTTCATGGTATGCCCTTTGCCGTATAAAAGAACATCATTGTTGCTTTGAGTTCTAATATTTAGTATTTTGGAGATTCATTGCAGGGCATATAGTAAATTCATTGCCTCGTTCTTACAGTAACCGCTTTCGGGAAATCACTGACAAAACTTATATTCTATGAATGAAAATCTAACTCAAAAGTACCTCGACCTTGCCGGCGTGATGTTTGTTGCCCTAAATACCAAAGGCGAAGTTTCACTTATTAATCAAAAAGGTCTTGAAATTCTTGGTTATGAAAAGGACGAACTAATCGGCAAAGATTGGTTTGAGACGTGCCTGCCGGAATATTTGAGGGTAGAAGTGAAGGCGATCTTTCAAAAACTAATGGCAAGTGAAATTGAGCTGATTGAGTATCATGATAATCCTGTTTTGACAAAATCAGGATTAGAGCGATTCATGTCATGGCATAACATAATTTTAACTGATGAAAAAATTCAGCCGATTGGTACATTAAGCTCAGGGCAGGATATCACCGATCGCAAAATCACCGAAGAAGCGCTGCACGACAGTGAGGCCAGAATTCGGGCAATTTTAGAAACCGCAGTTGACGGCATTATCACCATAAATGATACAGGCAGCATTGAAACAGTAAATTCAGCCGTTGAAAAACTTTTTGGATATACTGAAAATGAAGTTATTGGAAAGAATGTCAGCATACTAATGCCCGCCCCTTTTCAAAAAGAACATAATTCTTATATTTCAAGTTATTTAAAAACTGGTGAGAAAAAAATTCTTTGCATTGGCCGCAAAGGAGTCGCGCAACACAAAGACGGAACAACTTTCCCAATTCGTATATCCGTGAGCGAGTTCTTTCTCGACAACAAAAGAATGTTTACGGGAATAATTCACGATATAAGTGAAGAAAAGGAACTGCAGCAGCAGATTCTACAGTCAGAGCGTTTGGCGGTCATAGGTAAAATGGCAGCAAAAGTGGCTCATGAAGTCAGAAACCCCCTATCTTCAATTAGCTTAAATGCAGAACTGCTGGAAGATGAACTCAATAGCGATGCACCGATTAACAAAAAAGAATCCAATGCTTTATTAAAATCCATGATTCGCGAGATCGATCGTGTTACCTCTTTAACAGATGAATATTTGCAGTTTTCGCGTTTACCGGAATCGCAGCCATTGAAAGCATGCCTTAATGATTTAATTGAGGAGATGCTGAAACTTTTGATTCAGGAACTCAAACAAAAAAACATCAAACTGGAACATGAATGCCTGGCCGAAAAGTTAATCCTTCCTCTCGATCGTTCACAAATACGAAGAGTCCTTCTGAATATCATCCGGAACGCTATTGAGTCTATGCCCAAAGGCGGAACATTGAAAATCTGGACAGAAAAAGCTGAACAGAATGCAACAATCTACATCACGGATTCCGGCATCGGCATCCCCGAGGATAAAGTGAAAAATATTTTTAATCCGTTTTTTACAACCAAAGAATTAGGCACCGGGCTTGGCCTCGCCATTTCTCAGCAGATTGTTAGCGAACATTTCGGTGAAATTTACTGTGAAAGTAAGCCTGGTGAGGGAACTACTTTTAGGATAGAACTCCCTCTTGAAACGAATAAGTAAGGTAAAAAAATGCACGCAAAATCCATTTTAATTGCAGATGATGAAGCTGGAATCAGGACTTCTTTAGAAAAAGCTTTAAGCAAAGTTGGATATATCACAAAAACAGCCAGCTCCGGGAATAAAGCAATTAAATTTCTTGCTAAAAACCCCATGGATATCGTCCTCTCCGATTTAAAAATGCCGGATGGTGATGGTTTAGAATTATTACGGGCTGTCAAGGAGAATACTCCAAGCACTGAGGTTATTTTACTAACCGGATATGGAACTGTTTTGACTGCGGTAGAGGCAATGAAAGAGGGGGCTTATGATTTTATCACAAAGCCATTTAAAAGAGCAACTATTCTCAGTACCGTTGAAAGAGCCATCGACCGGCAAAATCTTACCCAGGAAAATAAATACCTAAAAGCACAACTGGGAAAAGGTAAGGCTTATGACACGATTATCGGTAAAAGTCAGGCGCTTCAAGATGTATTGGCTATGGTTGAGCGCGTCGCACCGCTAACTTCTACGGTTTTAATTACCGGTGCAAGCGGTACCGGAAAAGAACTGATCGCCCGTGCTTTGCATCAAAGAAGCCTGCGCTCTGATAAAAGATTTATCCCCATTAATTGTGCGGCCATCCCGGAAAATCTTATCGAGAGTGAATTATTTGGGCACCTCAGGGGCTCATTCACCGGCGCCATGCGCGATAAAGAAGGTCTATTCAAAGTAGCAACCGGCGGCACAATTTTCTTGGATGAAATTGTTAGTGTCCCTTTAAATTTGCAGGTCAAGCTTTTGCGTGCCATCGAGCAAAAAGAAATTCTACCGGTTGGCAGTACAAGTCCGGAAATCCTGGATGTCAGGATTGTGGCTGCAACAAACAAAAACCTGGCCAATGAAGTTGAACAAGGTACTTTCCGCGAGGATTTATATTATCGTTTAAATGTTGTGGGAATTAATATTCCGCCCCTGAAAGAAAGAGTGGAGGATATTCCTGAACTGGTTAATCATTACATTAAAGTTTATAATGCCCAACTTAACAAACAAGTTGAAGGTGCAGACCAAAAAGTGTTGCAATTTCTTTTAGAGCAGGAGTGGCAAGGCAACGTGCGTGAATTAGAAAATGCCATTGAACGGGCTATGATATTTTGTGATGGTGACCAGTTATCTTTGCAACATTTCCTTCGCACCTCACCAAATAATAAAAAAGAACTTACCGGAGATCTAAAAGCCTCCGTAAGAAAACTGGAACACGATTCTATCCTAACAGTTTTGTTAACAACTAAACAGGATAAGAACAAAGCTGCTGAAATTTTGGGCTTGAGTGTGTCTTCATTGTATCGTAAAATGACTGAACTGGGAATAGAATGAACGGTTAAACCCATACTGCATTTCTTGAGAGTCTCCCTCCTTCACATTCTCTCGCAAACAAATCTCCTGGAATTACTACGCTCATAAATACTAAGATTTTCTGTTGATTATAAGAGTTGTTATTCTGCATATCTTCATTTTAGATTATCAGTGTTAATTTAGATGCCGCAAGCAATCACTTAGCAAGTCTATGTTTTGCAATAACCTTAATATATTAACATAAACTCTTAGTCTCTTTCCTATTAATAAGATAAAAATCACCTTCATATTTTTTATTTCTAATAAAAATTTTCTTAGTTTTAGAAAAACAAGAGGCAGTACCTTATCTGTTATGGTGTCCTATGTCCTTAAAATAGATACATTTAAGTAAACCTATAGTATTCGGCATAGTTTTTGTCCCGTTGAGCGATTATTGTCGTGCCATAATGAAAAAAGCCCGATATTTTAATAGTTTGACTCTGAAGAGATAGGGCACTATATTCGGTACCTGAAAAAATAATTGGATGGTAGATTTATGATTTACAAATTAATCAAAAAGTTCATTCACCCGATTTTTCTAATAATTATTTGTGCCATTTTATTTATTCCCTCAAAAAATCTTTTGGGGCAAGACGACTGTATGGAATGTCACGGTGAGACTGATTTGACCAAGTTGGATGCCCATGACCGGGAAATTTCATTATTCGTTGATTTGGCGAAGTATGAAACTTCTATCCACGGTGAATTTGACTGCGTTGATTGCCACCAGGATGCCGAAGAGATTCCACATGAAGAAACGCTGCAGAAAGTGGATTGTGGAATGTGTCATGAGGAAGCATTCGAAGCCCATGTCGCCAGCGTACACGGACAGTCAATTGAGCAAGGTTCAGAAGAAGCGGCAGGTTGTGTCGATTGTCACAGTCGTCATGAGATACTTGCTGTCGATAATCCCGCATCACGTGTCTATCCACTAAATCTGGCTGCCACTTGTGCGATCTGCCATGCAGATCCAAAAATAACCAAGAAGTACGATATCCCAATTTCAGACCCATTATCAGCCTATAATAAGAGTGTACACGGTATTGCACTCATGTCTGAAGAAAACTTTGATGCCGCTACTTGTATCAGTTGTCACGGTTTGCATGGTATTCGTTCCATGAATGATCCGCAATCGCCAATTCACTGGCAAAACGTTTCCGAGACCTGCGGCGCCTGCCATGGCGAAGAATATGAACAATACGCTGAGAGTGTCCATGGAAAAGCAGTTGCAAAAGGAGTTCGCGATGCTCCGGTCTGCACAGATTGCCATGGTGAACACCAGGTTCAATCTCCGGCAGACCCACAATCGCCTATTCATCCGTTACGCGTCTCTGCTATTACCTGTGAGAGATGCCATTCTTCGGAATTGATTGTGGAACGCTATGGTATCGCACCGTCCCGAGTTGCAACTTTTGAGGAAAGCTATCATGGACTCGCGATCAAGGGTGGTTCTCTGGCGGCGGCCAATTGTGCAAGTTGTCATGGGATTCACAATATTTTGGCATCTTCAGATCCGAACTCCATGATCTTTCCAGCTAATTTGAAAACAACGTGTGGTAGCTGCCATCATGGCGCAACTAAGAACCTCTGGGAAGGCCCCGTTCACTTAACAACATCCACAATACCCGGACGGGTAGTGCAAACTGTACGGAGTTTATATATCGGATTAATCGTTGTGGTTATCTTAATTATGCTGTTACACAATGGCGCAGATTTCGTTCGCCGAACGAAAATCAAAGTCAGGCAAAGGGATTCAGTATGAAAACTAAATTATTACATACCCGATGGACATTTAATGAACGGTTCCAGCATTGGGCATTGGCTATCAGCTTCATCGTCTTGGTCATCACCGGGTTCCAACTCAAATATCCCGATGCCTGGTGGGCCAAACTCTTGGTCGGTGGTGATATTCTCTTTGATTTACGTAGTCTATTACACAGAATTTCCGGAACTATCATGCTCATCATGTCATTTTATCATATCTACTACATGATTGCTACAAAACGAGGTCGACAGCTTTCAAAATATCTACTTCCAGAAAAAAAAGATATGCAGGATTTGATAAAAAATATTGCCTACAACTTTGGGCTAAGATCACAGCCGCCTGAATTTGGCCATTTCAGTTACATCGAAAAAGTTGAGTATTTTGCCCTAATCTGGGGCACGGTGATCATGGCAGTCACAGGTCTGATGCTCTGGTTTCAGGAATTAACGTTGTTATTGTTTTCCACATGGGTAATCGATTTACTAACAGTAATCCACCTCTATGAGGCCTGGCTGGCAACATTGGCCATCGTGGTATGGCATTTTTACTATGTCATTTTTAATCCGGATATATATCCCATTGACACGAGCATGATCACAGGAAAAATCACTGAAGAAGCGTTTCGTGATGAACATTATTTAGAATGGTTGAAAATACAGGAAGAAGCAGGTGAAGATGCATAAAGTCAAAAGTCTACGAATTATGAGTCCGAAGTTTATTTCAAAGTTAATCAGTGTTTTAGTAATTCTAATAGTTCAGTTACCAATAAGCCTACAGGCGCAGGATGAAGCCTGTTTGGAATGCCACGGAGAAGCCGACCTCACCACCGAAAGAGACGGAAAAGAAATCTCATTATATGTTAATGGCAAGAATTTTTCCAACTCCATTCACGCTGAGAATGAATGTGTCTCATGCCATCCGGACGCCGATGTTGAGGAGCTTCCTCATGAGGAAGACTTAGAACCGGTTGATTGCAGCTCTTGCCATGATGAAGCAAGCGAGAAATATGAAAATAGTTTGCACGGCCTCGCCCTTAAACAGGGTCGATACTTAGCGCCGGATTGCGGGTCATGCCACGGGAAGCACGACATTTTAGCCGCATCGAATCAAAAGTCTAAAACCTATGTTATGAACATACCCGCCCTTTGCGGGTCATGCCACAAAGAGGACACTCCGGTTTCAAAATTGCGCACAGTGGCCGAGCGCCACGTTTTAGAAGACTATGTGCAATCGATTCACGGCGATGGACTATTCAGGCGGGGGCTCATCGTTACCGCAGTTTGCACCAGTTGTCACACCTCACACGATATACTCCCACACGAGAATCCTGTATCGACAATTAACAAAGATAATATCGCGGCCACATGTTTGCAATGTCATACACAAATTGAACAAGTTCATCGTAAAGTTATCCGCGGTGAACTATGGGAAACTAAGCCACACGAATTGCCGATATGTATTGACTGCCATCAACCCCATAAAATTCGTCGGGTCATTTATGAAGAAAGCTTTCCCGATTCGAAATGTTTAAAATGCCACTCTGACCAGAATCTCGTTAAAACCACGGAAGGTGAGTCTAAATCACTTTTCGTAGATATGGAAGCATTTGAGAAATCTGTCCACAAAAATGAACCGTGCTATAAATGCCATACAAATGTCAGCGAGTCAAGTAATCCGGTTTGCAGGCAAAGCGGTAAAGTGGATTGTTCGATGTGCCACGCCGAGCGAGTCGATGAGTACGAAAAGAGCTATCACAGTGCCAACTATGAAAAAGGTAACACAAATGCGCCATACTGTACGGATTGTCACGGCGTACACGATATGCAGTCTAACCAGGACATTGCTTCACCGACTTTCGCCCGCAACATTCCTGATTTATGTGGTCAATGTCACCGCGAGGGCAATACAGCCGCTATCGGCTATCAGGGGGAGCAGCATGAGATTATAGAAAATTACAACATGAGTATCCATGGCAAAGGTCTGTTACAAAGCGGATTGATGGTAACAGCAACTTGCATAAGCTGTCATACTTCTCACATGGAACTGCCTGCGAGTGATTCCCTTTCAACTGTGCATGAAGGGAACATTGCTGAAACCTGCTCTCAATGCCATTTGGGTATTTATGAGGAGTTCAAAGGCAGCATTCATAGTCCTGAAGTCACCAAAACGGACAAAACACTTCCCGCCTGTAATGATTGCCACTTGTCACACACAATAAAACGGGTCGATGTCGATAATTTCCGTCAGGGCATACTGGACCAGTGTGGGAAATGCCACGAAGAGGTGGCAGAAACTTACTTTGATACATTTCACGGTAAAGTTTCAAAATTGGGCTCGGTTAAAACGGCAAAATGTTATGATTGCCACGGAGCCCATAACATTCACCCTGTTTCCAGCCCGGAGTCAACACTCAGCCGGGCTAACATCATAGAGACATGCAAAAGTTGTCATCCGCAATCGAACAAAAAATTTGTTGGGTATTTGACCCACGCGACTCATCACAACAAAGATAAATATCCCTATCTTTATTACACATTTTGGTCGATGAGCTTTTTGCTGATTGGTACATTTGGTTTTTTTGGCCTGCATACACTCCTTTGGATACCCCGGGCAATACATGAAAGACGGAAGAACGGTAAAAAGAATCGGGAACAAGACGCTTCGGAGGTCAAAGTTAAATCTACAAAAAAAGGCCATTTCCAAAGGTTCGATGGATTTTCCAGAGTTTTACATCTTATGGTCATAACCAGTTTTCTTTCCCTTGCAATTACGGGGATGATCATCAAGTTTTCCGGGGTAGGTGTTTTCCAAAGTATCTCTACTTTCCTGGGAGGCTATGAGGTAACCGGCTTCATCCATCGTTTTGCTGCCATCGTTACATTTGCTTACTTTTTTATGCATCTTGGTCATATCATTCACAAAAAACGCAAAGACAAAACACCACTGAAAGATTTGTTCACGGGGGAAGATACGATGGTCCCTCAAAAACATGATTTTGTTGAATTTTGGCAAACCATAAAATGGTTTTTGGGAGTGGGTAAACGGCCAGAATACGGCAAATGGACCTACTGGGAAAAGTTTGATTATATTGCCGTGTTCTGGGGCGTAAACATTATTGGCGGTAGTGGCCTCATACTATGGTTCCCTGAGTTTTTTACCCAAATCGGAATGCCAGGTTGGCTGATAAATGTTGCTACGATTATCCACAGTGACGAAGCGTTATTGGCCACGGGTTTCATTTTCACCGTACACTTTTTTAATACGCATTTTCGTCCGGACAAATTTCCGATGGACCCGGTTATTTTTACCGGAAGCGTGTCATTGGAAGAGTTGAAAGAAGAAAGACCGCGAGAGTATGCCAGATTAGTCAAAAGCAAAAACCTTAAAAAGGCAATGGTAGCCGAACAACCCCAATGGTTCCGGACTGGAGCTAAAATATTTGGCCTCACCTGTTTAGCCATTGGAATTCTTGTAATTGTATTAATTATCTATTCAATTATTTTTCTTTACAAATGATAAATAGTGTCCATCCGTAATCGTCATTTCCGGATGGACACTAAATAGGTGATTACTAAAATTCTCTCAACATTGAGAATAAATTATCTTCAGTTTTTTCATTCTGGGAAATATTGGCAAGAAATAAATCACCTTAAATATTCTTGCAACAATATAACATATTAATTTACAGCTACTTACAATCGACACTGTCATTTTCTTCTTTGTGGCACAATATTTTCTTAAGCACCAATGAAAAGGAATGCATTCTCAATGTTTAAGAAAAAATACAGATGTTGAATTCCAAAAACAGTCAAGTCCTTATTGCGGACGATGACAACGAATTCAGACGATCTCTAAAAAAGCTTTTGGTAAAAGCAGGCTACCAGGTTAGTCAGGCCTCAAATGGCATTCAGGCCAGCGAAATGGTGGCTAAAAGAACATATCCATTAATTCTTTTAGATATTCATATGCCGGGTAAATCCGGACTTTCGGTTCTGAATGAATTGAAAACGATATCACCCAAATCCAAAGTCATTATCATCACAGTAAACGACGATGCAAAAACTTACAGTGATGCGATGAACAGCGGTGCTTTTGCATTTCTGAACAAGCCTGTGAAAATGAAAGAAATTCTCAATTATGCCACAATAGCTTTGGAAAAAAGTACCAACTAGGTTTATTGCGAAAGGGAGACAAAAATCGATTAAATAGTGATTATTAGAATTTAAAACTTATAATTCGTACCGACTATCCAGGTACGTCCCGGCATACGGTAACGCGCCATCTCTTCATACTGATTATCCCCAATATTATTCACTCCAAAACTCGAACTAAACTTTTTTCCAAACTTTCGGGTGAGCTTGCCATTTGTGACTAAAAAAGCATCGGGCTTATTATTCGGAAACAAGAAAACTTCCTCAATTGCGCTGTTGTATCGGCCATCCAGATTAATCAGCCAATTGCCTTTTTTTATTGAAGAAACAAAACTAAAGGTATGCTTCACTTTATATGCAAGCGCCGTTCCCTCATTATCAGGAGATAGGTCTTTTGAGTCGAGGTAAGTATAGTTCAGCCTGAGGTGAAATGCACGACCAGGGTAAAAATTCACACTGGTTTCAAAACCCTGCAACCGGGCTTTATTCAAATTTTGTACTTGAAACAGGATATCCGTCAGGCCGCGCTCAGGCCCGATATTGATCCAATAGAGCATATCATTATAAGTGCTTCTAAATAAAGCTGCATCAATATCTGCCCACCCACCAACTCGCACCCGGCTGCCAATTTCAAGCGACGTAACTTTTTCCGCGTTTAAATCAGGGTTGGGTTCAAATTCAGTCCCGCCACTGATTTCCCTCTTAAAAAAACGCTCTGCAACTGATGGCGCCCGAAATGCCCTGCCGGCGAGAAAACGCAGCGAGAGTTTTGAAACTGGCGAATAAACCAGCGAAGCTTTGGGGCTGAGTTGGCTTAATCCTCTTCCGCCTTCAAGCTTATTATGGTCAAATCTCATTCCGATATTTAGAGCAAGCTTATCGGTGAGCTCATGCTCATCCTGCGCATAAAAAGCAATATTGTTGACCTGACGCTGGCCATAAAGAATGCTGTCTGGGGTCGCATCTATCAAATCGCGCTGTAAATCAACCCCGGAAATGAAATAGTTTTTGTCGCTGAAGTGATAATCGAGTTGGGAGATGTTACCCATCTTCCGTGAATGGGAACGGGTAAACGTTCCAAAAGGCTCATTGTCTCTAATCTCCAAATTCGGATCGTCTGCATTAAACTGAGACTTAAACAGCTGTCTGTAAAAATAAAAACGGCTGGAATATTTTACCCGTGGATTTGGGATTGCATAATAATTTATATCCAAATTTTGAGTGTACTTTCTCTGTTCGTTATCTTTATTTTTAATTGAAATGTACAACGGCTTTAAATCGCTGAACCAGGAATGCGGGTAATCATTTCTGCCCACATCGCCGCCAATGGTAACTTCTATATTGCGGTTATTAGAAAAATCGAAAAAGAATTTACTATAAAGGTTGTAAACCTCAAACGAACTGTGTTGACGATGCCCTTCAGATGCCTTCCGGCTCACCTGGAAAATATAAGAAAACCACCCTAAATTTCTACTGAGCCCAAGACTCTGGTTATTATAAAAATTCGGGCTGTCTTGAAATTGAATATCTTTAGGAGCGGTTTCGTACATGCCGCCTGTTAAGTTTACTTCAAAATATCTGCCTGCAGTCGGTTTTTTGGTGATGACGTTAATCACGCCACCCATCGCGGTTGAACCATAGAGAGAAGAAAATGCACCCTTCACGATCTCAATTCTATCAATAAAACTCGTCGGTACCAGACTCCACAATGCCCCGCCGGAATCCGAGTTTAACGCCGGGCGGCCGTCGATAGCAAGCAAAACGCGATTGCCCACACCTGCGCCGGCAACTTCAGATGAACCACGCAGCGACACAGATTGAACAGAAACGCCGGTAGTCCGCTGCAGCGTCAAACCGGGTACGGTTTCTAACGCCTGATCAAATGTAGTAATATTCCGTGCTTTTAAATCAGCGCTTTTTATCACGCTGATACTTGCAGGCGCCATTTGGGCAGTTTGTTCACTTTTAGTTGCGGTGAAAACCACATCATCAAACTGGACAAAAGTTGGAATGAGTTCTACTTTGCGAACGGTTAGTCGCCCCGGCTTTATCACCACATCATTGAGAATTTCAGGGTGATATCCAATCCGGCTGACTTCAATCCGATATTTTCCCGGAGGGATATTTTTGATCAGATAGTTGCCGCTTTCAGAAGAAGCCGCTCCCAGATGGGTATCCAGCAAATGAATATTTACATTGGCTAAATTCTGCCCGGATTCAACATCGGAAATATAACCGGACAACTCACCAAGCACAGCATCTGATTGCTCTTTAGCTAAAAGCTGGTTAATAACAATCAGGCTTAATACGAATATTTTCAGAAAGTTTTTCATAGTTATGGCAATGTCCAAATACTATCCTGGTTAATTTGAACCCATCTAAAATCGGCTCGAAAATTTAGGTCGGTGATATCCTCTCCTCTCCTCAAGCTAATTACAGAAGGCGCCGGATCGTTCAATGCCGTTCCGGGCACAGTTACGCCCATACTTGTTGTACTGGAATTCCCCCAATGTACGCCTATGGTTGCCGTACGCTGTGAACCGGGAAAGTTTTGCGAATTCGGCCTGCGCCAACCGGCAGCCAGGGCGGAGTAGTCGCCTTCCGGTAAACCTTCAACAGTATAAGTGTATTGGGTTTGACTACCATTTTTTGTAAGAATAAGCGGGTCGTTAAAATTTTGCGGGGGACCTAAAGGTCCGAAAGACTGCCAGACATTCTGCGGGAATACAACAACCTGCAATTCGCCATCATCGGGCCACATTGCTACATTTTCAAAAGTAATGGTACCGGAAATTGAACCAAGGTCGGATGAGCCGCCATCATCTCCACCACAGCCAACAAATGATGCTAAAATAAATACTAAAAAAATAGTTAAAACCACATTGTTTATTTTCAATTGAAGCCCCTCCTCCAGAATAGAAATGTATTTTCAAAACCAATTCGGATAATATTCAAAATTTATACCAAAAAAGCAATAGTTGTAAAACAGGAGACAAGTGACTGTTTTATCAGACAATTAAGGCAAAATTCTTATAGAAGAACATAAACTCCAAATTTTTAATAGCCGGAAACTTTTTTTTCAAAATGAAAAAAGTTCACATGGAGCATTTACAAAAGTATTTGGAAATCCGATGAATATTTTCACATCAAAGGGTTCCCATTACTTCACGTGCAGCAGCAACGGTCTTTTCGATATCGCTTTCACTATGTGCCAAAGATACAAATGCTGCCTCAAATTGTGAAGGCGCAAAATAAACCCCACGTTGCAGCATTCCATGGAAATACTTTGCATAACGCGCCGTATCAGAAGTCTTGGCAGATTCAAAATCTGAGATTTTCCCCGAAGTAAAGAAAAGACAGGACATTGCGCCGACTCGTGTCTGGTAAATTGGTATGTTGGTTTTATCCGCTGCTTCTTTCAAGCCAATTGAAAGCATCTCTGAAAGTCGGTCCAGCTTTTTATAAGTATCAGGTTGCTGCAATATTTTCAGCGTCTCGATACCGGCGGTCATAGCCACAGGATTGCCGGAAAGCGTACCCGCCTGATAAACCGGCCCTACAGGTGCAACCATCTCCATTATTTCCCGTCTGCCGCCATAAGCGCCCACTGGAAATCCACCGCCTATAATTTTCCCAAAACAAGTTAAATCCGGCGTAATGTCAAACAGCTCCTGAGCGCCGCCATAAGCCACCCGAAATCCGGTCATCACTTCATCAAAAATCAGCAGTGCGCCGTTGGCTTGAGTAATACTTTTAAGCCCGGCAAGAAAACCATCTTCCGGCGGTACAACTCCCATATTGCCGCCAATCGGCTCAACAATAATCGCTGCAATTTGGCCCGGGTATTTTTCAAACAAAGTTTTGACGGATTCGAGATCATTATATTTTGCAACAAGGGTGTGTGCGACCGTTTCTTTCGGCACACCAGGGCTGTCGGGCAAACCTAACGTGGTAACGCCTGAGCCTGCCTGCACAAGCAGCATGTCGGCATGGCCATGGTAACAGCCTTCAAATTTTATGATTTTATCACGCTTGGCGTAAGCCCGCGCCAGCCGCAACGCGCTCATGGTAGCCTCAGTGCCGGAGTTGACAAAACGCACCATCTCAAACGAAGGCACGGCCTCCACAACCATTTTTGCCAGCTCAACCTCAACCTCAGTGGGTGCGCCATAACTCGCGCCTTTCGCAACCGCTTTTTGCACAGCTTCCAGCACGGCAGGATGCGCATGTCCAACGATCATCGGTCCCCAGGACCCCACATAATCGATATATTTGTTACCATCGGCATCAAACATATACGCCCCCTGAGCGCGTTCGATGAACAACGGTGTGCCCCCCACGCCCTTAAATGCCCGCACGGGACTGTTCACGCCGCCGGGGAGGTATTGTTTGGCTTCTTGAAATAGATTTTCTGATTTAGTGATGTTCAATTTTTTATTCCTCTCTTTTTGGGAAGAGAGGAGAGAAGAGGGTGCATGACTCTCTACTCTCTACTCTCTACTTTTCTTTACAACCACTTCGCTGCATCTTTGGCGAAATAAGTCAAAATTAAATCAGCGCCTGCCCGTTTAATTGAAGTCAGCATTTCCAGCGCAACCGCTTTTTCATCAATCCAGCCCTTTTGGGCGG
>JAJDAE010000327.1 GCA_029262035.1 Candidatus Zhuqueibacterota bacterium | reverse complement strand
ACTGTTAATTCTTTTTTGGCATCTTTGATTGGAACTGAAATAATATTTTGGCCTTTGATTGCTTTTGTACCTGGACCGAACATTGGATGAATGCAAATTGGGTTGATTTTTGCTGGCATTTTTGATAATGATGACACTACTTTGGATTTCTCGGATGATATTTCGATCAGGTACGTGTCTCGTTTCATTTCTTTTGCAATCAGTCTGATGATCTCAGGGGTTCTTCTCGTAGGTGTGCACAGAACAACATAATCTGCTTTTAAAATTCCACCTACTAGTGATTCTGATATCTTAACGTTTTTTCCAGACACTTTGTTTTCAGAGTCATATCCTGTTACTTCAAACCCTTCACTTGCAAAATATTTTACAAACCATTGTCCCATTTGACCCCCTGCGCCAATTACTGTTATCTTCTTCAACTGTTACTCCTCATTACGTTCCTTAGTATATTCATTCCTTCAACCAAAACCTCTTCATCCTGACATGCAGATAACCTGATAAAGTTCTTGTAATTCCCAAATCCTTCTCCTGGTGCTACTGCCAAACCCCTCTCTAATGCACTATTGGCAAAATTGACTCCGTCAAAACCCTCTTGATTGATTCTTGCAAAAAGGTACATTGCACCGTCAGGGACTGCAAAATCTAATCCCATCTCACTTGCTTTTTTAGTCAACACATCTAATCTGGTTTGTACTGTATTAGTATTGTTGGATGTGTCTGCTTCGAGGGCTCTCATGGCTACATATTGAATTGCTTCAGGGACATTTGTAAGGCATAAAGCTTCTAGTTTTGCCATTTTTTCAATTATTTCTGAATCTGCAATACCGTATCCTACTCTAAATCCAGTCATTGCGTGTGATTTTGAAAATGATTGCGTTACAATGCTCTTGTCATAATTATAACTTAGAATGCTTTTCCATCTACTCTTTGCATATTGTGAATAAATTTCGTCACTTAGGATGTATAGATTATTTTCTTTTGCTAACTGGATAATTTCATCTTGTAATTTTTCATTTAGAATTTTTCCTGTGGGGTTGTTTGGATAATTCAGAACGATCATTTTTGTATTTGAATTAATTGTATTTTTGATCTGCTCTACAGATGGTTCCCACTTGTCTTCAAAAGTTGTATTGATGGTTCTTACTTTAATCCCTGCATTTAGTGCACAATCTTTGTAAGCAGGCCATGCAGGCTCAATTACTATCATCTCATCTCCCGGATTCAAAAGAGTAGTTATTGCTGTGAAAATTGAAAATCTTGCTCCGGGACTTACAATTATGTTGTCTTGTTGAATATTCACATTGAATTTTTTTGATACATATTTTGCAAGTGCTTCCCTAAAGACTGGCATTCCTTTTACTTGGCCGTATTTTAGAAAGCCTTTGTCAAATACTTCTTCTAAAGCATCTTTGACTATTTTTGGTGGTAAAAAGTCAGGCTCTCCAACTTCCATGTGGATTATTTTTTTCCCTTGCGCTTCAAGTGATTTTGCTTTTAAGAAAATTGAGAGATGTGTTTGTTTATTTGTAGATTGAACTTTTATTGATTCATTTAATAGAAAATTCAGAAACTTTGTTGCCATTGTTTCATCTAATCCAATATTGTTACATAATGAAATTACTTTTTCACGTAAACTATCTTCTCTTGCTTCATCTGTTACTCCTTTCCCGATATTCTTTTTAACTTCTCCAATCTCTTTTGCAATGTCTGTTCTAGTTTTTAGTAACTCTATCATTTTTAGAGTGACCTCATCCATTTTGTTTCGAAGATCGTTGATATCTGACATTTTCTTAGAGAACTGGTTTTATTGCCCCTGATAGGAGTGCATGATCTGCTATTGTTAATGCCACAAGTGAATCTACTACTGGTGGGGCTCTAGGTACTACACATGGGTCGTGTCTTCCTTTGACTTGTAGAATAGTTTCTTTTTTTGTTTTGATATCTACAGTTTTCTGCTTTTGAGCAATAGATGATGCTGGCTTGAAAGCAATTCTCATTGTAATTGGCATTCCATTTGAAATCCCTCCTAGAATTCCACCAGACCTGTTTGTTTCAGTAACAATTTTTCCTCTCTTCACTACATACAAGTCATTATTTTCAGAACCAAAAAGTTCTGAACCTTGAAATCCTGAACCAAATTCAACCCCTTTCACTGATGGAATAGAGAAAATTGCTTTGCTCAAATCTGATTCTAATGAACTAAAAATTGGTTCTCCTAATCCTACTGGAACATTTATTGTAACTGATTCAATTATTCCTCCAAGTGAGTCGCCTTTCTTTCTTGCATTTAGAATATTCTCCCTCATGATTTTTGCTGTTTTAATTTCTGGACATCTTACTTCATTTTTATAAATCGAATTAACCATTTTACTATTGAATTTTTTTTCCATCTTTATTTTTCCAATCTGTGATGTGAATGAGTTTGTTTCAACACCTAGTGTTACTTTGAGTAATTTTCTAGCAATAGCTCCTCCCATAACATGGGTAGCTGTTAATCTACCTGAAAATCTCCCTCCCCCTCTGTGATCATTATAGTGATTATATTTTGTCATGGCCGGATAATCTGAATGACCTGGTCTTAGCTTAGTCTTCAAATTTTCATAATCTTTTGATTTTTGATCACTGTTCCAAATTACCATTGTGATTGGTGCTCCTGTTGTATGACCTCTAAATACCCCCGAAATTATTTCAACGACATCTCCTTCTTTTCTCTGAGTTGAAATTAGATTTTGACCTGGTCTTCTAAAATCTAGCATTTTTTGAATATCTTTTTCATCAAGCTCTAATCCTGCAGGACAACCATCTAAAACTGCCCCAATTGATTTTCCATGACTTTCACCAAAACTTGTTAAAACAAGACGCTGACCTATAGAACTTCCCGGCAACATACTATCAAAGTTAATCGATGTTTATAATTCCTCATTCTGAAGTTTACCCATCTTTTTTCTTATAATTCACAATTTTTTGATAATATCTTACACCTGTTTGAAAATTATATAATTATTGGATAAAACATGTAATAATTATAACCTATTCTTAAATATCATTATAACGTATATGATATATGCAAAATAGTGTAAATTATAATGAATAATTTGCGCGGCTCTGCGAAAAATACATGTTATCTACGCAAAAGCGTTGTGGGTGAGGAGAATGCTTTTTACTCTATACAGGGTCGCGCCTTTTATCTCTCGGAATAATTTTTAAAAAATAATTTTAATCAATTAAGATTTTTGCACCCATACGATTCATCTCCTCCACAAAATTTGGATATGAAACTTTGACTGATTCAGGATCTGTAACGGTACAATTTCCAACATACATTCCTGCAATGGAGAATGCCATGAATAGTCTATGGTCTTCTTCTGATGTTAAATCAGCACCAGAAATATTCCCTGATGATTCCAAAATCATACCGTCTTCTTTTTCTTGAATGTTGATTCCAAGTTTTACTAATTCTCTTGAAATAATTGCAATTCTGTCTGTCTCTTTTAGTCTTGCATGCTTTACGTTGAATATTTCAATTGGGGCTGATGAACACAATGCCAAAATTGCAAGTGGTGGGAGAAGATCTGGCGAATTACTCAAATCAAATTTTCCTCCGTTCAATTTTTCAGGAGATTTAATTTTAATTTGTTCATCATTCATAATAATTTTAACTCCTAACTGTTCTAAAATGTCGATAAATACTTCATCACCTTGAGGTAAATTTCCAATGTTCCCCTTTATCGTAACGTCTTCTCCGTTTAGGACAGTTGCAGAAAGAAGAAGGGCGAGACTAGAGAAATCTATTGGAACCATAAATGTAGTTTCTTTATAGATTTGTGGAGATATGTTGTATCTTTTGTATGGGATTAATGTTTGCACTGTTACTCCAAACTTTCGCATTGAAGCAATTGTGGCATCAAGATATGGTTTTGATACTAAATTACCTTCAATGGTTAGATTGATTCCTTTCTCAGTTAGTGGTGCGCAAATTAATAGTGCAGAAATAAATTGGCTGGAAAAATTTCCTGGTATTTTTATTTCTCCTCCTACAATTTTTCCTTTAATTTTGATTGGCGGTTTCCCATCAGTTGAACTACATTGTGCCCCTATGCTTGATAATGCATCTAAGAGTGGCTGCATTGGTCTTTTCTGCAAACTTGAATCTCCAGTTAGTGTAATTTCATCAGCATACAAACTAGCAATCCCTGATGCGAGTCTAATTGTGGTTCCAGAGTTTTCAGTGTTAATTTCAGGTACTTTTGTGCCTATTTTTATTGGATTTTTAACGATTATTGATGAATCTGTGATTTCAATCTCTGCTCCAAATTTCTTACATGCTTCAATTGTTGCCTTTGTATCTGCTGAAAGTAGAACATTCTCAACTCTACTATTATTTCCAGCAAATGATGCAAGGAAAATTGCTCTATGCGAATAACTCTTGTTTGCAGGACAAATTATCTGTCCTGAAATTTTTGATTTTTCAATTTTACACTTCATGAACTTCTGCCTTTTTGTTGCTAATTTTTGAAATGATGATATTCCCTTCTAATGCTGAAAATACTTTTTTAATTGCTGATTCATTTTCTTTTTTTATGATTGCTGCAATTGATGGTCCATTGCCTGAAACCGATGCACCTAGTGCTCCTTTTTCAATTAAATCTGTAATTATTTTAGGGTCTGAATTTAATGTTGCTGAAGTAGCTAATCCGTTAATTATCATTGCATCCCAATAGTTTGCTTTTTTAGATAATTCCCACGCGTTTTCAAAAGTAGGTGATAAAATCTTGAGTTTTTTTAGATTCCCTCTCTTTCTATTTTTTGGAATAAAAATTACTGCTATTAAATTAGATGGGGCTTTTTCAAATTGAATTCTTCTCTTTTTTGCATTATCTGTAACATTGAATCCTCCATAGTAACAAGAACATGCATCATCATATGCTCCAGTGATACTAACTTTGGATTCAATTGATGCCTCTACCCCCGCAAGTAATATTTGTTGATCAGTAAATTTTGGTTTGAATATTTTTGCACATGCTAGAGCAATAGCTGAAGAAATGGCACTAGAACTTTTCAATCCATACCCTGTAGGGATTTCTGAATCTAATGTAATTGAAATTTTGTTTTGTTCTAAATCTTTTTTTGAAACTATTTTTTCTATTGTTTTGTTAATTAAGCGAGAACTTAGGCTCTTATTTTCAGACTGTATTGAAATTCCTTTTCCAGGACTCGTCTCTATGGTTGCCTCTACTTTTAATTCAATTCCTAAAGTGGCTCCTTTCTGATTTGCAATTGCATTTACTAATGAAACTGCTCCATGGACTGTAGCCTTTGCTTTTGCCATCAAAATCCTCCTAAGAGTGCTTTTTTCATGGCATTATAAGGTGCTTCTATGCCGTGCCAAATTTCAAAAGCCCTAACTGCTTGACCTAGAAGCATTTCATAACCATAAATTATGGTTGCTTTTTCTTCTTTTGCTTTTTTAATAAAATCTGTATTCATTGGCATGTATACAATGTCATACACAATTGTTTTTTCATTAATTCCTTTTAATTCAATTACGCTGGATTCATTTTTGAGACCTACTGATGTTGCATTAACGATTATGTCATAATCTTTTGCTGTATCTTTGACATCTTCAATCGCTACTGCATTTGCATCTAGTCCAATTGTTTTTGCAAATTTTGAAAGATTGATTGCTTTTTCTAATGATCTATTTGCAATGGTAATGCTTTTTGCTTTTTCTTTTGCAAACCCTGCAACTATTGCCCTTGCAGCTCCTCCTGCTCCAATTAATAGAACTTTAGTTCCAATAATGTTTAATTCTTTTTTCTTAAATGGCTCCAAAAACCCATCCATATCTGTATTGTATCCTTTTAGAACTCCATCTATGTTTAACACTGTATTTACAGCACCAATCAAACTGCATGATTCATCAATTTTATCTAAATACTTCATCATCTCTATTTTATGTGGAATTGTAATGTTGAAACCATGAATTTTTATTTTCTTTAATCCGTCAATACCTATTTCTAATTCTCCTTTTGGAATTTTATATGCAATATATGATGAATCTAAATCTAATTCTCTAAATGCTGCACTATGAATATTTGGAGATAATGAATGATCAATAGGATCTCCAATTACTGCAAATGATTTGCCCATCTTATTTCCTTGAGTATTATGATTGATTTAAACTCTCAACTATTGTGATATTATTTTTTTAAATTAGTAATTTTTTTCACTTCATCCACACTGAATTGTCCTGGGGCTATTGCTTTCCCAAGTGAGACATATGTGTACGGACTACCCAGATACAGGCATAAAATCCTTGAAATCCTACCATGATCTCCCATGGCAAAAGAAATTAGATTATTTTTTCCTTTTTTACTATACAATTCCAACATTCTAGTTGAATCGTCTGTTGATTTTGCAGTGCTCACTATTTTTACATTTGATGAAAATTTACCCATTTGAGTAATCTTCTTTTTTAATTCTGCAGAACTTGGGGTCTTTTTAAAATCATGCCAAGAAACAAGTAATTTTGTTTTTGTTGATTTCAAATATTTTGTCAATGTTGCATTTTTCTTTAATGTGTTAAATTCTACATCCAACAAAAATGGATTGTATTCTGCAATTAATTTTAGAATTGCAATCCTCTCTTTTTCATTTCCTGAAAATTTACCACCTTCATTTGTTGGTCTTAATGTACATACTATTTTGTTTAGATCTTTTTTTATCATTTCCAATGTTTCTGGAATTTGTCCAACTTTAAGAAAATCAAACCTTACTTCTACAAAATCTGATTTTGCAAGGGCGATTTTTAATATTTTTTTAGTTTTTGCTGGTGTCAGTTCTGCAATAGAAACACATGTTTTGTATTTCATTTTTCTAAAATATATTCATCAGAGACTTCCATTCCAAAGTGTCTACCTGTTGCAGGTTTTGAATGCACCATTACCGTATCTCCTTTCTTTAGATGTGTAACTGAAACTAACTGTCCATTTGATTTTACAAAGCGAATTGTTTCTGCATCTTGTGCAATAATCCCGCCTATTTCTCCCCCTACTGTAGCTTTTATCATTAACATTGGTCTTCTTTCAATCTTTGATCTTCCTACAGTAGCTCTTCTTGCTTTGCCTTTTGAATTGAGAATTAACACTTCAGAGCCTGTCTCTACTTCTGAGAGATAATTTGTTGTTCCATCTGGAGATAATGTATAACAATGAACTGCACCTGCGTTTACTCTAAATGGTCTTGGTGATGTAAATGATGATCCTACTGATTCATTATGAACTAAAAATAAAAAATTTGATCTACTACCAATTAACATTCCTTCTCCTTTGTGAAGCATAGATGCAGTATCTACACAAACTCGTTCACCGTCTCCCACTTCTTTAATTTCTGTAATCTTTGCTGGCTTCATGTCGAAACTCTTTGTTCCCAAGTATACCATGACTTCACGAACTTCATTAATTGAAGTTGCAGTAAAGATTACTCCATCTACACCTACTTCTAAAATTGAAAACATCTTCCTTACTTCTTCAGGAGTTTTAGCAATGGCAAAGATTTTGGTGTGAATTTTATGTAATTTTGCAATAATATTCTCTAATGGAATTATTTTCCAATCTTTTACTTCTATTATTACAAAGTCTAATCCTTTTTTGGCTATAGTGAGAACATTTTCGATATCTGAGTTTGATAAAATTTGAAATTTTCTTCCAATTTTTTTCCCCTTTGGTTTCACTCCCTCTTTTTCTAATACGACATAGTTTGCTACACTGGAAGGAAATACTGTTTGAAGTTTAGTTTTTTTCTTACCTAGTTTTTTTGGATCAAGATATACCATCTTTATTCCTTCATCTTCCAATTGGGGG
>JAJDAE010000326.1 GCA_029262035.1 Candidatus Zhuqueibacterota bacterium | reverse complement strand
ACCGATGTGAGCATCACCGAGTCCCACGAGCCGAGCTGGTTTATTTTATCTAAGGTAGCTTTTTTAATTTTTGCAAGAATTTCATCATTTTGCAATCGGGCAATAAAGCCATCGGTGCCACCTTCACGGCACCACAAGGGCATCAGGTTTGCCAGCCCGGTACTGAAAGCAATATATGGGTATCTATCAAAAGTAACGGTTTGCCCTGTGGATTGTGCATTTTTAATTACTTCAAAAATTTCATCTAACTTATGCCAATTGCGGCCTCCCTGACATTTTAGATGAGAAATTTGTAGACCGACGCCTGCTGTGCGGCTGATCTCAATGGCCTCTTTCACTGCTTCGAGTACCCGATCATCCTCATTGCGCATATGAGTTGCATAAATTCCGTTGGTTCCACTCATCACCTTGCAGAGTTCAGCGATTTCTTCAGTGGAAGCATAACCTCCGGGGGTGTACTCCAGGCCTGAAGAAATTCCAAATGCACCATGCTTGAAGGCCTTGGCGGCCAGCGATTTCATCTGGTCAATTTCATCTGAAGTGGCAGGGCGGTCGCTGGACCCAATAACTAATTTCCTGAGAGTGCCCTGGCCAACAAAAAAGCCAACATTCACAGCTATTCCGGCCTCTTCATATTTTTTGAAAACTGATGGGAATTCATCTGGCGGGAAAGAGCCGCCATCCTGACCACAAATTTCGGATGTTACGCCTTGCCGTATTTTGCTTTCTGCTTTTGGATTGCTCAACAACCTTTTTTCGCTATGCGAATGAACATCTACAAAACCAGGGGTTACGAAAAGTCCATCTGCCGCGATAGTCTTGTAAGCAGATTGATTCTTTAGGTTGCCGATGACAGAAATTTGTTGATTCTTAACACCAACATCTGCGTTAAAGCGTGGCTTGCCGGTGCCATCCAGGATGACGCCATTTCGGATAATAAGATCGAAGTCATAGCTTTTGCGACAACTTTGGGTGACCGCACTAAATCCACCCAAGCCGAAAAGTAATCCGGCTTTGATGGATCGGTCAAGAAATGTTCTTCTTTTCATTTTTTCCTCTCGGTAAGTCTTAAAAGTTTATAGCCACAAAGTCTCAAGGGCATAAATTTTCGCGAAGGAGACAGTCGCAGTTTGTTAACAAAACTATCAGATTATTCATACAACAGGTACTTCTCCCGCTTTGCCAGAAATTCATCGAGTTGCAGTTGCCACTTGACGGGCAGCTTGTTGATGTCTCCATTTTCTATTATGGTCTCTCTAATTTTAGAGGTTCCGGTAAGCTTGTCAAAAAATGAACTGCGCCACGTTAGGCTGTCGGGGTACATTTCGTGAATCAGACTGACCAGTTGCACACCCATCCAATAGGGTTGAAGTTTTGAGCGGTCTGAGACCGTGATTGCGCTTCCGTTGCAGGCCACGTCTTTGTATTTGGGATTAGCAGATGCACCCGGAATGGAAATTGGTGTGAAAGTGGTATCTCTAAAAACAACACCCGGCAATTGAAGCGCGTTCAATTTCCCGGTCAGTAGATTTGAATCAATCCATGGGGCGCCGAAAATTTCGAACGGGGTTGAAGTGCCCCTACCCTCGGCCATATTGACGCCTTCAAGCAGGCAAATGCCCGGGTACGTTGTCGCAGTGGTCACAGTCGGCATGTTTGGAGATGGTTTGATAAAATTCAGTCCGGTCTGGTCATGCCAGTCTGCACGATTCCAGTTTTGTATCGGGACCACCGTGAGGTTGGCTTTGATGCTGTTCGCGAGCCAGCCTTCTTCGTTAAACAGGCGGGCAAGCTCACCGACTGTCATGCCGTGACGCACGGGAATAGGGTAGAGTCCCACGAAGGAGTTGAAATCAGGATTCAGAACATTGCCTTCAACATCAACACCGTTGATGGGATTTGGCCGGTCGAGCACGATAAAGGATTTACCATGTTCGGCTGCGGCTTCCATAGCCAGTGCCATGGTGTAAATATAAGTGTAATAGCGCGTGCCAATATCCTGAATATCAAAAACGAGTACATCAACATTTGCAAGCATTCCCGGTGTGGGTTTTCGGGTTTTGCCATACAAACTAAATATGGGAATACGATCATCAGTGCCAGTTTCTGACTCGACGTGAGCACCCGCTTCAACATGTCCCCGAACGCCATGTTCCGGCCCAAAAAGTGCCGTGACTTTCACGCCTTCCAGTTCGAGGAAAATGTCGGTGATGTGACGATTACCGGCATCCCGGGCAGTGTGGTTCGTGATAATGCCAACCCGTTTATCTTCAAATAGATTGTGAAATTGCGAGATCCTGTCCAGGCCTGTTTCTACATTTGGTTTGCCACATGACAAAATAATCAAGAATATTAAAATTATTGAATTTGATTTCATAATTGTGCTTCCATTAAATTTTGATGAATATCTTTTTGTGATATAAAACTGCCATCATACCAAACCAGAACAAAACAGTTGTGACCGCGAAAGCCAGGGAGCCATTCATTGGTCCTGCCCATGGCACAAACAGGTTCTGGTAAATCCAAGTGTATAATGTGATCTGTTTGCCACCGTCACCATCCATCTTAATCCAGATCATGGTTTTCACGACCATGCCGGAAAGGAAGAACACGGTGATGGCATTCATGCCATAAATGAGCGCCGGTTTTGCCCAGGCTCTATGACCTTTCACATCGATTAGCCAATAGCAAAATCCTAAAAATTGCAGTGCGGCGCCAGCGGTGAAAATAACGTAGGAGCTGGTCCAGAGCGCTTTGTTAATCGGAAAGACGATGTCCCAGGCCAGACCGACCAGAATGGCGATCCATCCTCCGGTGAACAACCAACCGGCTATTTCTTTTTTATCCAGTCCGGAGCGCAGAAAGTGCCCGGTCAGAAGTCCGAGCAGGGTGGTTGCTATGGCAGGAATGGTGCTCACGAATCCCTCGGGATCCCACGTCTTTTTCCACATGTGGCCATGCAGCAGTTTGTTGTCGATAAAGGCGGCGAAATTCCCTTGAACGCTCAAATCGCCGGCGCCAAAACCGGGTACCGGAATAAGTGTCATCATTGCCCAATAAAGAAAAAGTAGCCCGGCCGCAATAAGAGCCTGCCCTTTCGGTTTGGTGTTAAGGGCGATGAAGGCGGCAATACAATAACAAATTGCAATTCTCGGCAACACTCCGACCAGACGCAGAGTGGAGAAGTTGAATTTCGGGTAAGCAGCCATGAACAGCCCCAAGCCATAAATGATGAGCGTCCGTCTGATTATTTTGATATAAAGTTTCTTTCTCACTTCTGGCTCATCAAGCGGGCGAGATAAAGCAAAACTCATGGCGACACCCACGATGAACAGGAAAAAAGGAAAGATGAGATCCGTTGGTGTCCAACCATGCCATTTTGCGTGGCCAAGCGGGCCGTAGACGTAACCCCAGCTACCAGGGTTATTCACGAGAATCATACCGGCAATTGTAATGCCGCGAAAAGCGTCGAGCGAAACCAGGCGTTCTTTCAATATATCCTTCTCCTACGCAGTAAAAGTGTCAATTAATTCACGCATCATTTTGATATGCTCCGGGCCGGTACCACAGCATCCCCCGATGATGTTCACTCCTTTTTCCAACAGCGCCTGTGCTTTTGGTCTGCTGATATCCGGTGTCTCTTTATAGATGGCTTGGCCATCAACCCAGTCGGCAATCCCGGCATTTGACTGCGCAATAATCGGCTTGCTGGTTAGTGGTCGCATTTCTTCGACAATTGCGAGCATCTCTTCGAAACCTTTGCCACAATTGGCGCCTATAACATCAGCCCCGGCATCGGTCAAACGCTGCACTGCAGTAGCAACATCAACGCCCCACATGGTTCTTAAGCCGGCTTTCCCAAGTTCAAATGTCATGGTTGAAATAATCGGCATATTCGTTTTTTCTTTTACTGCTTTAATGGCAATCTCAGCCTCTTCTGCAGCCATCATTGTTTCGACAAAAATAATGTCAACTCCGCCTGCTGCCAGCGCTTCTGCCTGTTCGGCAAAGAAATCAAAAGCATCGGCGGTGGAGCGGGGCCCAACCGGCTCTAATAAATCCCCGGTTGGTCCAATTGAGCCGCCAACATATTTATCTTCGGGACAGACACTTCTTGCCAGTTCAGCGGCTTGACAGCAGAATTCTGTGACACGGTTTTCAAAATTATGCAATGCCAGCCGTGCACGATTGCCGCCAAACGTATTCGTTTCAATGATGTCGGAGCCCGCCGCCAGGAAGTCAGAATAAATTCCTTGTACAATTTCAGGATGTGACACGTTATACTCTTCCGGGCAGACGCCGGTTGGCATACCGCGCTTTTGAAGTTCTGTGCCCATACCGCCGTCACAAAGTAGAATTTTACCAGATTCCAATAAATCTAAAATATTTTTCTTTGCCATAATTTAATCCCTGTTGTTTGATGATTAAGTATTTTTAGACAATTAAAAGTGTTCAAAGTCAAATCGGAATTAATCTATTTATTTGGTTAGTATTGACCAAGTTTATCTGTAAGTGCCGATAAAAGTTCAATGTTTTCAGGTGGCGTGCGGGGCGCGACTGAACAAGCCGTGCTCAAAATATAGCCTCCGTTTGGTTTCCCGGCTTCGATTCGCCATTCAACATCTTTTTTAATGTCATCCGTGGTGCCGTAAAGAAGTGTATTGACAGGATCGATGTTGCCCTTGATAAATGTTTTACCGTTGAGAACCCTCTTTGCCTCTTCCAGTTCAACGGTACCAAGGGGCGGCGGATCAAGCGTGTCTATGCCGTTTGTGCCTGTGGCAACCATAAGGTCGAGTCGGTCGCCAATACTTCCGCAAGTATGCGTATAAACCGGAGTATCGAATTTCTTTTTAACTTCGGAGATGATTTTCTTTTCATAGGGCAAAACAAATGTCTCATAATGCTGTTTCGAAATGAGCCCACCGCCAGCAAACGCGGATGAAATCAATATTGCATCAACTCCCTGGGCTGCATATTTTTTTGCAAGATCGGTAGCACCTTCAGATAAGCGTTCCAGGCACGCTATCACTTTACCGGGATCATCGATAACTGCCATAAGTGCGTTTTCATAATTTAGAAGTTCTAGAAATTGCGACCATGGCGAGTAAATTTCTGCATGTACCGACACCGAACTCCCAACTCTGTCCAGAACCCCTTTAACGGTGTCCAAATGATAATCCGGAAAAAAATCTTCGAATGGCCGCGGTTCTTTTTCAAAGTCCCAGGTATAAGGATAAGTTATATCTGTAATATCCCACGGTTCAACATAATACAGTTTTTCAGGATCTAGTTCATCAAAAGTTGGGAAGTATCTGGTTCCGTCAGTTTGATAATAGTGCGGATTATCATCATCGGGTAAAACTGTATAATTACCATTATCCCATTTTAAGATAGTTTCACTGCCCTGCTTTTCGATTGAGCGAATATGTTTTTCAAAATGAGGATCTCTTCCCGGTAAATTTACCAGAATGCCGTCAAATTGATATCTTTTTTGCAAGATATGCAAGGCTTTGGAGAGGCCCTCTGAGGTGTACCAAATATCGATTGGTTTTAACCCGGAATGCAGAAAGTAATGCCCTAAGGCGAGTTGACACATAACGGGAACACGGTCAGGTACTTTTAAATTCATGGCCATATTCATCCGCTCTTTGGATGTCATCTTATCGTCCAATTATTTTTTGTGAATTATGGCTATATTTTAAAAATCTATTTACCTATAAGCTAATACTTTTTTGTCAATTTATAAACTTATTTTGTAGTTTATGGGCTTCAGGAAAGGAACTTGCCGATGTCACGAAGACGATATATTTTTTCAGCGTCCTGCTCAGGACTAATACCAAAGAAACAACAATAATCCCGGATACAGCTTTTTCAACGGTAACCTCGTAGAAAAACAGCCCAATGCCTTTATCCAAGAAGAAAGTTAATTTCTTTGATAATCTGCAAAAAGGATTGTAATTTGCGGTACTGTATTTTTCCATTTTAAAACTTGGAGTACCCATTGCTTAAAATAAAAAAGAAAACTTTCGAATTTTGCCTTCTTGGAATTATCGTCTTCTTAATTGCCGCAGCCAATCAACCTCCTGCCGAAAATATTCAAAAGCGCTATACCTCCAATCCGGAAACATCCTACTGGTTTGAGACGAAAAACGATCTGCTTTTTTCTGAAGAGTTAAATTTGCC
>JAJDAE010000325.1 GCA_029262035.1 Candidatus Zhuqueibacterota bacterium | reverse complement strand
AAATCTTTCATAACAGCGATGATCTCATCGTATGTTTCACCTAATCCTGCCATTATACCTGTTTTTGTAGTCATACCAGCTTCATTAGCAATTTTAAGCGTCCCGATACTCCACTGATAATTCCCTTGTGGACGAACCATGCTGTATAGCCTCGGTATTGTTTCCGTATTGTGATTTAAAATTTCCGGAGCTGCATCAATAATTTTTTGAAGTGCTTTTTTGTCTGCCTTAAAATCAGGAATTAAAACTTCGATTTTACAATTTGGCGACTTGTCGCGAATCCGTAAAATCGTTTCTGCAAAAATTCCTGAACCGCCATCTTCAAGCTCATCACGATTTACTGAAGTAATAACCGCGTGTTTTAAATCCATTTTTGCGATAGCATCCGCGACGCGCTTCGGTTCTTCCGTGTCAAGAAAAGGAGGCCTCCCCGTTTTTACAGCGCAAAAGCCGCAGCTACGTGTACACACATCACCTAAAATCATAAAAGTTGCAGTACGCCGTTGCCAGCATTCGGCAATATTGGGGCATCTTGCTTCCTCACAAACAGTGTGCAACTCATTGCCTTGAACAATATTTTTAACTTCAGTATAGCCGGAACCTGAAGGAATACGTACTTTCAGCCACTCAGGTCGTGGTGTCCGTTTTAGAGTTTGGGTGTTAGCGTTATTTAAAACATTCTGCATTATTAAAGAATCGTTCCCGTATCAAAATTTGTTAGATAATAGGCTACCTTTTCTACAAATTGTCCAGCCAACGCCCCGTCAACAAGTCTGTGATCAAACGAAATTGTCAGGTAAACCATGCTGCGTATGGCGATGGCATCGTTAATAACAACCGGCCTTTTTTGAATAGCACCAACGCCCAATATCGCGACTTGCGGTTGATTAATGATCGGAAAACCGCCGAGGCTGCCAAATGTCCCCATGTTGGTTATCGAAAAAGTACCGCCTGTAACTTCATCCGGTTTCAATTTTTTGCTGCGGGCTCTTCCAGCCAAATCATTTATAGCTCGAGCCAGCCCAACAACGTTCAGACTATCTGCATTTTTTATAACCGGTACTATCAACCCACTATTTTCAAGAGCGACAGCAATACCGACATTTACATTTCTTTTCCTAACAATGTTTGAACCGTCAATAGAACTATTGACCAGAGGAAAGTCCCGCAGGGCACGCGCACACGCCTGAGTAAAAAACGGCATATATGTCAATTTTGTCCCGGTTCTTTGCAAGAAATTATCTTTATTTCTTGCCCGATATTCAACCAGGCCGGTCATATCGGCTTCGGTAAACATAAAGACATGGGGAGAAGTCTGAACACTCGCCACCATGTGTGAAGCAATGCTTTTCCGCATGTTACTCATCGGGATAATTTCAACTTCATCAGTTGCAGCAATAGACTGAACCTGAGGCGCAGCGGGTTGGGCTTGAGACTGTGCGGTATAAGCAGGCGCCACAGATGGTGATGAACGACGATCAAGATAATTCAAAATATCCTTTTTGGTAACTCTGCCCTGTGCGCCGGTTCCGTCGATTGTACTCAGTTCACCATGGGAGATACCCTCCGCTTTGGCTATTTTACGTACCAAAGGCGAATAGAATTTTCGTTGGCCATTGGTTACTTTTGATTCCACAGCAACAGTGGCAGTCGCAACTGCTGGCTGCGTTGCAGCTTGAGATGTAGCAGGCGAAGTAACGGCCTCCACAGATGCTGAGGTGACTGACGCATCGGCCGTTTCAATTTTTGCCACAACCGTGCCGACTTCAACTGTTTCCCCTTCTTTTACAAGAATATTTTTTACAACGCCAGAAAAAGTAGATGGTATTTCGGAATCAACTTTGTCTGTGCTGACCTCAAGAATAATTTCATCCTTCTCGACTTTCTCACCTTCTTGCTTATGCCACTTTATAATTGAACCTTCATGAATGCCTTCACCCATTTGGGGCATGATCATTTCAGCAATACCCGGGGCAGCGCTACTTCCATTAGATTGCGTTTCAGTTTCAGCAGGCGCTTCCAGATTTGGCTCAGATTTATCTTCTGCCGGAGCACTTTCAGCAGCAGCACTTTCAGCAGCAGTACCTTCACCATCAAGGTGAGCAATAATCTGGCCCACAGCAATTGTATCTCCATCGCCGGCAAGTAATTTTGATACGATGCCAGCATGCGGGGATGGTATTTCAGAATCCACTTTATCCGTGCTAATCTCTAAGATGATTTCGTCTTTTTCGACTTTCTCACCTTCTTTTTTATACCACTTTATGATTGTGCCCTCATTGATGCCTTCACCCATTTGGGGCATAACCATGTCAATTTTTGCCATATAAATCCTCTCTATCAAGATTTCCTTTTTCTATTTTTTGCAAAACGAAAATATAGGGATTAATATCCGAAAAAGAAAATGCTTTGTCACTTTCTTTTGGTATTATTTCGACTAATTCATTTATCCACTTTAAAATTTCTGAAATCTTTAAAGCCCGATATGAGGGAGAAAAATCTTTGAGCTTGCTCAGACACTTTGAGAGCTGGCTTGTCGCGCCTTTAAAATTCTTCATCCTTAAATGATAAGTGCCGGTGGCCAATTGCACTAATGCCTGGAGGAAAACCTTATCCCGGCCTCGCGCGTCCATCCAGATTTCTTCGAAGGCATCGTGCGCTTCAAAATAATAGCCTGAATTATATAACTCAACGCCTTTGTTGAATTCCTGCTGTCCTTCATCTTCGTCAAGAATGCTTTTTTCTTGCAAATCAAACAGCCTCAAATGGCATCGGCAATAAGCTCCGCCACATCTTTCACGTCAACTTGTTCCTCTTTGCCTTTCATTTTTCTGGCGTCATCTATCATGATATTGCAGAACGGGCAGGCAGTAGCACACAGAGTCGCTTCGGTTTTTTCAACATCGCCAAAACGAACCAGATTAACGCGCTTATCGGGGTCTTCATCAACCCACATCATGCCGCCGCCGGCGCCGCAGCATAAGCCCTTCTCACGCGAACGCTCCATCTCTACAACTTCACCATTTGCGACTGATTCCACTAAATTTCGTGGCGCATCGTAAATGCCGTTATGCCGACCCAGATAGCAGGCATCATGATAAGTAATTTTTTTGTCCAGGTTTTTCTTCGGCGTAATTTTACCTGAACCGATCAATTCATCAATAAATTCAGTATGATGCATCACATCGAAATCACCGCCGAAATCTTTGTATTCATTGCCCAGCGTGTTGAAACAATGCGGGCAGGTTGTAATAATTTTCTTAAATTTATATTTCTTCAAAGTTTCGAGCGTATTTTCTACCATGGATTGAAACAAATACTCTTGCCCAAGACGCCGGGCAGAATCTCCGGTACAGCTTTCCTCCGTGCCAAGAATCGCAAAATCAACGCCGGCCTTATTTAGAATTTTCGCAAGTGACCGCGCAACCTCCTGATTTTTTGGATCAAAGGCAGCTGCACAACCAACCCAGTACAGGTACTCGGCCTCCTTTTTTTCAGCCATTATCGGCACATCAATGTCTTCGCACCATTTTGTGCGATCCTGTTTTGGCAGTCCCCATGGGTTGCCAATATTTTCCATATTCTCCAAAACCTTAGTGACTTCTTCCGAAATATTAGCCTGATCCATCACCAGGTACCGGCGCATATCCTGTAAGTCATCCACATGCTCGATAAAAACCGGGCAATGTTCAACACAGGCAAGACAGGTGGTACAAGCCCAGATGACGTCTTCTGAAATCACATCGCCGATGAGTTCTTTATCGCTTTCTGAACCGGAACCAACCTCAGTAAGGTGCTCTTTCAAATCATGAATCATTACGGCTGGATTTAATGGTTTTCCGGAGTGGTAGGCCGGGCAGTTATCCTGGCAACGACCGCACTCCGTGCAGGCATACAAATCGAGAAGCTGTGGCCAGGTAAAATCCTGAATTTTGCCCACGCCAAGCGAGGCATCGTCCGACTCAAAATCTACCGACTCAAAATCGATTTTTTTGAGTACACCACGTTTCCGGTTTGTTTGCGAATCTCTTCTCAATAAAATATTGGGGAACGCGCCGACCAAATGCACATGCTTTGAATGTGGGATGTAAGACAAAAAAACCAGGATGATTATATTGTGCACCCACCACGCTATTTCGTAACCTACCGGCATTTCCTTCAACCCGTTTGCGCTAACAAATGTTGAGAAGAAATCCGATACCGGCGTAAACCCGGCCAGCTGTCCTTTCACATCGATGATGTATGCGTGGGTAAAAAACATGGAAATCATGAGGGTGAAAATCATGCCGAGAATCAGGCCGGCGTCGAAACGGGCGGCAAAGTCTTTTCTGAGTCGGTCAGGTTGAAGGATATACCGCCTAAACAACGCAATAGCGATAGCTACGATTATTGCCATTCCAAAAAAGTCATAGCAGGTTGTGATAAAAACCTCAAAACCGTGACCGAACAAATAGCCCCAGCTAAAGTCGGGAGAAAATCCCCGGACAAACATTTCCACAGTCGCAAAGCCCAGGATCATGAATCCCCAAAAAATAAAGAAATGTCCCCAGCCGGATGCTTCCCTTGTTACCGTACGCTGCCCAAAGAAAAACTTCAGGATTGAGCCGATGCGCCATCCGTAATTTTCAACCGGATCGTATGAGGGCTTACCCAAACTTGCAAAACGAAAAACTCTGAATACGCTCCATGTAAAAAAGCCAAGTGCCGCTACAATTAATCCCCCAAAAACGATTGTTTTCATTTCCATGGCGGGCCTTTTAGTTTAGTGAACAAATAAAAAAGCGCTAATCCCCATAAAAGATCAGCGCTATATTTTTAAAATTATTTAGATACTTCTCCTTTATCGATCGATACAACCCAAAACTATATCTAAACTTCCAATAATTGTAACAAGATCTGCTATCATGCCACCGCGAGAAATTTCATCGATGACACTGATGTTGCTAAAGCAAGGAGAGCGACTTTTAACACGCATCGGAATATCAGACCCATCAGAGCGTACAAGAAAGCCTAATTCGCCACGAGGCGTTTCTGAACGAACATAAGCTTCTGCGCCTGCTTTCGGGCGGATTCGCCGCGGTATTGCAGCCTTAACATCCTGATCTTTAAACGGCTCAATACCATCCAAAGCCTGGCGTAAAATTTTTATCGATTCCGTAATTTCATCAATTCGAACTAAATAGCGATCCAAAACTGAACCCAGCGGACCAAACTTGCCCTCTCCAACCGGTACATCAAAATCAAACTTGTCATAATATGAAAATGGTTCATCTTTTCGCAAATCGAATTTGATGCCGGAGCCGCGTAAAACCGGGCCTGTACAACCATAACTGACAGCCAACTCAGGGGTTAATACACCAACGTCTACGGTTCTTTCAATAAAAATATGATTTTTGGTAAGAAGATTATTGAACTCAACCATTTTGGGTTCAAAGTAATCAAGAAATTCTTTTGCTTTTTGAAGCCACCCATCCGGTATTTCTCTGGCTAAACCGCCAACCCATATATAATTATAGAGCAAACGCGCTCCGGAGATCCATTCAAGCAAGTCCAAAATTTTCTCCCGATCACGGAACGCCCACAGAAACGGTGTAAACGCGCCAACGTCCAGCCCGAAAGTACCCACCGCGACCAGATGACTGGCAATTCTATTTAGTTCGCAGACAATAACCCGGGCGTACTCAACTTTTTCCGGCAGTTCGTTCAGCTCAATCAGTTTTTCTACCGCAAGCGCAAATGCTATATCCTGATTCATCGAAGCCAGGTAATCAATGCGATCGCAAAATGGGATGATTTCATTATAAGGAACGTGCTCGGCATGCTTCTCAAAATTCCTGTGCAGATAGCCGATATGCGGCGTTACCTTCTTTACAATTTCACCGTCCAACACCAATTCCAACCGTAAAACACCATGCGTACTCGGATGCTGCGGCCCCATATTAACCACCATTTCATCCCCGCTGTACGACTCAATTTCCAGCTTTTTCATGGTCTCGTCGTAATATTTTCCGGCGGCATGATCGAGATCTACAATTACGGTGCCTTCATCCTCAAAATAATATCTTTTCTTTTTGAATAAATTTCCGAACATAAATTGGATTCCTTAAAATTATTCAGCAGCCGCAGCTTTGGCTTTCTTGGCAGCCATTGCCACTTCTTTAATTTTTGCTTTTTCCATATCTTCTTTTTGCTCACGAAGTCGTAACGCCTGCGCTTCTCCTGCAGAGTATTTAGAAAAATGATAGATTCCATTCTCGCGGCTAAAAACGCCGTTCTCGTACTCATCGGTCATGT
>JAJDAE010000324.1 GCA_029262035.1 Candidatus Zhuqueibacterota bacterium | reverse complement strand
GGTCCAGGTTTGCCCATTATTTCTGGAATACCAAAGGCCGTCGGTACGCCCAACGAACAAATCTTCATCTGGCGTAATCATCATAAAACGAATAGTACCTCCTGGCAATTCACCATCAATTGTAATTGTTTGCCATGTTTTCCCACTGTCAGAAGACATTGCGACACCCCACCAACCACCTATAAAAAAATCTCCCGTTGAGTTAATGGCAAAATCAGTTACAGAATGAGGAGCCAAAAACCCCATTACCAGAACACCAATAAATTCTTTCGGAACCTACTGTTTTGATCTTACGCACAACACGCCTGTCCACGCCTTGATTAAGAACTGCCCACGTATTCCCATTATCGGTGGATCGAAATAAAAGTCCCTCCGGTGTACCAGCAAAGATATTATCATTTGTATTTACGGCGAGGGTTGTAACAAAGCCACCCAAAGGACCATTAGTTTGTTCCCAGCTTAAGCTTTGCCCACAAACTAAATTAACCGCAATTAAATTGAACAATAAAATTAGCTTTGTCATAACAAATTCTCCAAGAAGATTCGTTAATAATTGGAAGACATAAAAAGTATTAACAGCAAGTAATTGAGTATTGAAGACTCATCTGGACCCTCGGGGACTAAAACATTCACATAATATACAATCCTAAAAAAGATTTACTCCATATCACCGAAAACTATTGGATATTTCAGTCTGGTTCATCCACTCCCCTGCCCAAATTTGCATTTTGAGCCAAATCCAGGGTTGACTTAAATTCGACACTATAAATATCCAGAATAGTCAGGAAAAATACGGTAATTACCGGCCCGATAATAAAACCCATTATGCCGAATACACTGATTCCACCAAGAGTGGAAAAGAAAATCATTAAATCGTGCATACCGGCATCGCGGCCAACCAAACGCGGACGTAATAAATTATCTATGCTACCAATAACGAGAAGCGTGACCAAAAGTATCGTTATGCCCTGCCAGTAATTCCCCAAGATTATTTGTATTAACGCTGCCGGGTGCAATACAAGCCACGCGCCTACCAGAGGAATTACTGAAAGAATAACCATTACAACACCCCACAAAATTGGCGAGTCAACGCCTGTCAGCCAAAGCGTAAGACCTCCGAGTGTGCCCTGAACCAGCCCGATTAAAATAGTGCCTTTCACAGTAGCACGGGAAACCGAAACAAAACGATGGATGAGCCCCTCTTCATAGACATCGTCTAAAGGACTCAGATATTTTATGCGTTTAATCAGCTTGTGTCCATCTCTAAAAAAATAGAACATAGTAAACAAAGTTATAAAAACATCAGCCACAGCCTGAAGCGTTCCTCGTGAGGTTTTATTAATTACCGAGGTCAAAACTTTGCCCATATTCTTTGCAAGGTCTTGCAAGGTTTCCGGCAAGTCAATTTCATTCAAACGAAATTGTTTTACAAATTTGCTGTTTTTAATTTCTCCGAGCTTGCCGTCTTCGCCCTCGTCAATTATCTTTTGAATTCTAGGTTTGGCCGTCTTAAAAAGTTCAATGCCTTCCAGTGAAACCAAATGGACAACGAAATATGTTGGAATCATCAATCCGAGCAAAAGAATAAAACAAGTCGCTAGAGAGCTCAACGATTCCCTATTTTTAAAACGTTTCAACAAGAATTCATACAGGGGATAAAAAAGTGAAGAAAAAACTGCAGCAAGCAAAACCGGTATTAGAAACAATTTTAAAATATTAAAAAATAGAATGGACGCAATAATCAACAATATCAAAAGATAGTTTCTGCTAAAGTTGCGGGCGAACGATTGTTCAGATTTTTCTGGCGTCATGATTATATTTCATCTAACCTGTATTATTTATAAATTTTGCCACGAAGACTCCAAATCACGAAGCTTCACAAAGTTAAAATTAAATAGTTATGGAGCAATTTTTTTATACATTTTTTATTTTTATATCTTTGTGTGCCTTAGTGGCGATGAATTATTCCGATTAAATGGTTGATACAAAAAACATCAAAAAATAGAAACTCTTAGCTTGAAAAGTAAAGAATATCAAGCTTTAATTGGCATTTCTACTTTTTGATTTCTTTATATATTTCAAGATAAGCTTTGGCTGAATTCTCCCAGGAAAAATCCGCCTGCATGCCGCGCTTTATCATTTCACGCCACTGCTTTTTACTTTTATATAAATCAAGCGCTCTTTTGATGGTGAGCAAAAGTGCGTGTGGTGTGGGCTCGTTAAAAGAGATGCCGTTGCCTTCAGAATAATATTCGTGATAATCTTTGACCGTATCGGCCAGACCGCCCGTTTTGCGCACGAGCGGTATCGTGCCATAGTTCAGGCTGTACATCTGGTTAAGGCCGCAAGGCTCGTACAATGAAGGCATCAGGAAAATATCGCTGCCTGCGGTTATAAGATGCGCCAACTCATTGTCAAAACCGATGTATGCGAAAAATCTATCTTTATACTTTTGGGCAGCTGACTTAAAAAAGGTCTCCAGCTTTTTGTCGCCGTTGCCAAGTACAACCACCTGAACCTGAAATTTCATCATTTCCTCAAAACAGGCTTGCACCAAATCTAACCCTTTTTGCTGAGCAAGACGGGAAATAATGCCGACAACTGGAATCTTTTCATCGAATTTTAATTTCGCATGCTTGAGCAAAGCCTGCTTATTTTTCTTTTTATCAGAAACATTCTTGAAGGAATAATTATGCGGGATAAGTTGATCTTTTTGAGGACTCCAATCTTCGGTGTCAATGCCATTCAGGATGCCGAATAAATCATGTTTTCTGTCGGTTAAAATACCATCCATGCCGCCACCGAAAGCGGGACTTTGAATTTCAGTTGCGTAAGTCTTACTCACCGTTGAAATGGCATCCGCATACACAAGCCCGGTTTTCAGAAAAGAAAGTCCATCATAAAACTCCAACGGCCCGCCGGGATAATATTGGTCCATTGGCAGATTCGCCTTAGAAACAGAATCCTTGGTAAACTTGCCGGGATAGCCGATATTGTGGATGGAAAATAATGATGCCGATTTATTGAACTGTTTGTTCAAACTGAAATTGAGCTTCATCAGCGCAGGCATAAGACCGGTTTGCCAATCGTTACAATGAATAATATCGGGCGTCCAGTTAAGCCGCAGCATCACTTCAAAAATAGCATGTTGAAAAAGAATGAAGCGTTCGGCTTCGTCCGGCTCATCTGTATAAATTTGGTCGCGGCCAAAGTATTGCGGACAATCGATAAAATAAACAATCGCTTTAGAGTTCGGCAGCTTCCCTGAGTAAACACTGAACTGAATGGTGTTTTCACCTATTTTAATGGGGACATCTTGTAAATTCGGCACAAGAACCAAACTATGCTGTTTTGCATCAATAGCCTTATAAAAGGGCAAAAAAAGTTTAATTTCACAACCGAGCTTACTAAGTGTTTTGGGCAGAGCGCCCACTACATCAGCAAGTCCTCCGGTTTTAATATAAGGGACGCATTCACTTGCAGCAAAACAGATTTTCATGTTAATGAAATTCCTTTAAATATTTGAAAGCATAAAAGGATAAAAAATATAGCTGAAACAAGCAACAGGAGAATAGTATAAATTTTCGGAGGGGATTGGATCGTTGGAATATTATTTATTTTTCCAGAATTGACGGTGTTGTTTTAAAAATAATGCGCGAATCATAACAAAAGTTGTAATAAAATAATAAATTAATTTCTATTTGAAATCGTTTGATTTTTTTCTTATCTTCCAAACCTTTTTAAACAAAAGGAATCAAAAATTTGTCCGATCTAAAAAGTGATTAAAAAATGAATTTAAATCACTTAAGCCTTATAAAGGAGTATTGAATGTTAAAAGAAACAGATTACAAAGTTGCCGATTTAGCGTTAGCAGACTTTGGCCGCAAAGAAATTTTTCTGGCAGAAAAAGAGATGCCGGCACTTATGGCGCTTAGAGAAAAATACAGCACTTCCAAACCATTAAAGGGTGCAAAAATTTTGGGTTGCATTCATATGACAATCCAGACTGCCGTATTAATGGAGACATTGGTAGATTTAGGTGCGGAGATCAGATGGTCTTCCTGTAATATATTTTCCACACAAGATCACGCAGCAGCAGCAATGGCAGCAGCCGGGAATCCAACATTTGCCTGGAAAGGTGAAACCGAAGAGGAATTTTTATGGTGCATTGAACAGACTATTCTTAAAGATGGCCAACCCTGGGATGCTAATATGGTTTTAGATGATGGCGGCGATCTCACCGGGATGCTTCATGAAAAGTATCCTCAAATGCTGGATAAAATTCATGGTATCAGCGAAGAGACAACAACGGGCGTTCATCGTCTGGTCGAAATGCTTGAAAAGGGTGAGTTAAAAGTTCCTGCAATCAATGTTAATGATTCCGTGACAAAATCTAAAAATGACAATAAATACGGCTGCCGTCACAGTTTAAACGATGCAATTAAGCGTGGCACTGATTTACTTCTGGCCGGTAAAAAAGCTCTGGTTATCGGGTATGGCGATGTAGGTAAAGGCTCTGCACAGAGTTTAAGACAAGAGGGCATGATTGTTAAGATTTCTGAGATAGATCCTATTTGTGCCATGCAGGCCTGCATGGACGGATTTGAAGTTGTATCGCCCTATATAAATGGTATTAATACCGGTACATTGAGTGGTATTGATAAAGATTTACTCGGCACAACAGATTTAATTGTCACCACGACCGGGAATTTAATGGTGTGTGACAAAAATATGCTGCAGGCGGCAAAGTCCGGCAGTGTTGTTTGTAATATTGGTCACTTTGATAATGAAGTTGACACTGCCTATATGCGGGAAAATTGGAAATGGCAGGAAGTAAAGCCCCAGGTCCACCAAATTTTTCGAAGTGAGAATAAAAATGATTATCTGATTTTACTTTCAGAAGGGCGGCTTGTTAACCTTGGCAATGCAACCGGGCACCCGTCGCGTATAATGGACGGTTCTTTCGCAAACCAGGTACTGGCTCAAATGCACTTGTTTAATGCTAAGTTCGCTGACGATCCTGTCCCTTCAAGAATTACCGTTGAAGTTTTACCAAAGAAACTGGACGAAGAAGTTGCTGCTGGTATGGTTGCCGGTTTTGGCGGTGTTTTAACAGTAATGACAGATGAGCAGGCTGATTATATTAATGTCCCCAAAGAAGGGCCTTATAAAGCCGAGCACTATAAATATTAATTCGCCGGTTTATTATTCAGCAAGTTTTGTACAAAAAATTGTTAAGAAAACCCTGGGAAACCGGGGTTTTTTGTTTAGAAAACTAATATCAGATCACCACAGCTTGAATTTGAGAATATTCTTGCAAACGATGACCTTTTATGTTATTACTCTGCTTTGAGAATCTTCAATACGCCGGAGCCGGCGTCAGCCTCTTTCACCGCACGGATATCATCATAATCTGCATAGGCAAACGACTTCAAAGAATTTGCATCCGATAAGATGCCGACACCTAAAGCTCCCTTGGGTGGTTTTCCACCAAAGGTTTTTTTGTAAGCCTCGTAAAGATTGAATACGTAGGTTCGCCATTCACCGAGATGGTCTTTTCCGGTCTCAGCCACAACCATCCATGGGCGACCAATACCGCTGCGTATCATCGTTGAGCCGACAGGTAATGTAGAACTCCACACGAACTTAACCGACTCAGGTATCAATCCCAACTTTTTCTTATAAGTAAAATAGAGTCCTGCGGCGCTGTCAACTGTTTTGCCAAAACGTTCATCCCCTCCTTCTGGAATTCGGTGCGCCCGCCATTTGAACGAAACGTACGGATACTTCCGCAGGTTCCATTTGACATTCTTACCCAAAATGACAGACTCGCCTTCGTCGGTGGCTTCCAGATATTTGTTATCATTTTCACTGCGCACCAGGTAGGGTTTACGTTTTTCGTTGTCCTTGCTTTTCCAACTCCAGCCGCGAGGCAGCGCGTCCGCATCGCTACCCTCAAAGTTTTCGAGTACGACGTAGCCGTATTCGCCCAACTCACCAATCAGATATTCAAATGAATACTTTTTTAACACTTTCTTACAGTAACTGTAATAATGACTGAGAATGCTGTTTTTGCCTATCTTCAAATTGCGGATTTTCCACTGACCAGAGTCGTTCTTAAGCATGAAAACCCGAAGTTGCAGAGGCCGTTTACCTGCATCCAATTCATAGTCCAGCGTTGCCACCTTCTCTTTAACTTCCTGATTTTTTAAGACTAATGCTGCCTTACTGTATAGATCAACCTTGGCGGTGAGTTTTTTCACCATAGATTCGGTTATGGCATCCACAAATTGCTGCCGGTGGTACGGTGCTAATTTTTCCCAGGTCTGTTGCAAAACTTGCGGCGCGAAACTCTCAAAGTAAAAGACCTGTCTGATGATATTCTTCACAACCTCATGAGCATCGGTTTCAGTTAGGGTGTCATTTACGATACTCTGCCATTCACCGTAACTGCGCTTGATGGTTTCGTCCGGAATATAATCATCGTTATTAGCAAAAAGGTCAATGCTCTTTAGCAGGCCGACCATTATAATAATGCTAATAATGACTCCGAAGAGTCTTGAACTTTTTTGTTGCACCAATTGCAGCATCATCTCTCCTTTGCTTTAGTAGGTTAGCTGCCCTGTATCTGTTTTCCAACCCGCAATAACTTGATTATATCAACATAGTTTCCATACTGGCTATTTCGTAGTTTCCTTATAATACTTTTGGTCAAACCAGTTCAACAAGGCCGGCAGCACCAAAACAGCAGTGATAAACGTTGAGGTAATACCGATGATGGCAAGATCGCCAATTGAATTGAGACCGGGGTGGCTTGCCATGATTAACCCTGAATAACCAACAATCGTTGTGATGGTAGTCATCAAAATCGCGACACCGGTATTCTGCAATACAAAGTATAACGAACCTAGCCCTTCTTCCTTATATCGATGATAAATATGGACGCCATTATCCACACCAATACCGATGACGCTGGGAATCACCACGATATTAAAGAAGTTCAATTTCATGCCGGTCACATACATGACCACTCCCATCCAGAACACCCCGACCATCAACGGCGACAATACCAACAGCGTCGCTTTCAGATTACGAAAATCCAAAAAAACAATCACGAAGACCACAATAAAAGTCAAAATGACAGCTAAGCGACCCTCCTTAACCAGGATAACCAGCATATCGGCTAAGATAATATTCGAACTCGACGCATGAAAAACTTTACCGGTCTTTGAAGTGAACGTACCAACATCATCACGAAAAGCAATGGCATTGCGCCCATCTTTCAACGCAACGCTGGGATAAATAAAAACGAACTTACCTACTTCACCTTTTTTGTTAATGAACTGGCGTTTGTCCTTCTCAGGAAACTCTTCCCATGTAAACGGGCGGTCAACCTGTAAATACTGTTTGAGCCTGTCCAACCGTGTCTTATCTTCCCCGGAGACCACGCCATCAGCTTCGGTTTCAACAAGATGGTGGATTTGCCTGATTTTCTCCAACTTTTGCTGTTGGTCTCTGGATACCAGAGAAAACACTGAGCGCACAGTCTTGATAGTCGGCGTAAGGGTGTCGGCTTTGATGACCTCCCTGATGGTTTCAACGATTTCATCAATTTCTTCTTCACTATTTGCCAAGACCACTGCAGGTGATTCTGACAACTTAAAAACACCCTTGGTTTTCATACTCACCACTTCACGCTCTTTGGTGATGGCCCGGAGATTGGTGAAGTCATACTCAAACTCAACCTGAGTGAAACTGTACATCGCTAGCAAGGTAACCAGCCCGGAAATCAATAAAATCGGTTTTGAAAAACGAAACTCCCGGCGTTCAAAAGTCATACTCTTACGCGCAGAAGGTTTGATTTTTAACAAGTTGAGCCTATCTAACAAAGTGATGAACGCTGGTAAAATAATCACCATAGCGACAAGTGCGAACAACATTCCTACGCCGGCAATAAAACCTAAATCCGAAAAACCCTTAAATTCCATGAGCATGAGGGAAAAGAAGGCCATGGATGTAGTCACGGCGGTGGTTGCCAGCGCTTTTCCGGTCTGGCAAATTAACTTTTCGATGGATTCATCGAAGCTCAGCCCGGCTTTCCGGCTTTCAACATAGCGGGCAAAGGCGTGAATGCCATAGTCGATGCCCATGCCAAACAAGATGACAAACAGGAATCCGGTGATGGTGTTGAGTTCGCCGATAACGCCATAAGTCAGACCGAAAGTCCACGCCAAGGAAAACATCAAAGTAATGGTAATCAATAAAGCACCGACAAGCCTGCGGAAATATATTACAATCAACAAAAAAACACCGCCAACTCCATAAAGTGCGGTGCCCAGAATATCATTCTTAATCACCTCGTACTCGTCCAGACGGTTTTTAAAATTTCCGCCATAATAAATGGCCATGTCCGGGTCATACTTTGAGTGATCTGTTTCATCCACGATTCTAATCACATTATCGAGCATTTTGCGAATGAATGCAAGATTGGCATTCGAGCCGGAAGGATAAATTTTCATGACCAGTACCGTGGAATCTTCGTTGACATAAAACTTCTTCGGTTCCAGTTCCTGGTACTTATCTTCCCACTGAGCAAGGTCAGCATCGGAGTCATCAGTCTCATCATCGCCAAACAAATCATCTACAAACAGGGGATTAAGTTTTTGTTTCTCCCCATCAATTTTGTTCTTAACCGTGCTGTGTAAAGAGTCCAGATCCGTCTGCGCCATGAAGAGCAATGCATTCCGTTTGTAGAAAGCCACATCATTTTTATAATCAATATAGTTTATCAACGGGCTTGCCAGTAACCGGGGCTCAAGATCGTGTGCAAATTGCCTCATGGCTTCAAAGTTCCCGGACTCCAAAACCAAACGCAGCTGACCGACGCCACCGACCTCTTTTTTAATGCGATTCAGAACCCGCACACTTTCGAACGTATCGGGAAGCAATGCAGCCAGGTTGCTTTGTAGAGTCAGTTTTGAGGTAAAATAACCACCTATTGCGGTGGCAATGATCGACACAATCAGAATCAGTTTATAATGTTTTGTTACCAGATGGCACTTCTGCTGCATGTTTACCATTTAAGCTCCAATCGTACTTTGACTATTTCAAAAATTTTTATTACTCAAACCGGGAGGTCGATTCGTGAATGTTTACTCTATAACCACGATACAACAGGTGAGTTCCTGATTTTGAGTTTAATGCTCGTTAACAGATGTTTTTCTTCAGGTTCCGATGCCCCAACCAAATAGATGGTCACATACGTCAATGCCATGCAAATAAATACCACAATGGTCTCGAAAATAGAACGGATGTCAATCCACTCTTGCAACATGTAAAACAGCACGGTTGTAATAAGCGCTGTAATTATTGGCCAAAACAGCGCAATACTGAACGGCAGCAAATGCAACTGTCTATAACCATGGTAAAGCCGGGCAATACTCACCAATGCAAACGCCGACAATGTTCCCAGAGCTGCACCAACCAAACCAATTTCAGGAATTAGCAACACACCTACAATGCAGTTGACCGTAAGCATGAGTGCACCCAGAATTGCATTTAACATGGTTCTTCCAGTCATGACTAACAAATTCTCTGCGGCACTAAAACTGCCGACCAAACCATGTGCAATAGCCAAAACGATAAGAGCCAGCGTCGCCGGATGTGAATGAACATCAAAGAGAGCCAAAATTTGTTCCGGAAACAGCACCATCGCAATCACAGGCAGCAATGTTCCCGCTATCAACCACCGTGTCACCAAAACGTAATTTCGTTTCAACCGCTCTCGTTCCCGGTTATAAAACAATTCGGAGACGATAGGTGCAAAAATTGGTTCAAAGCCCTGACGCACTCTTTTTATTACGGAAATGATCTCAACAGCAATGCCGTAAAGCCCTGCCGACGTGGAATTCATGATTGCCCCAATCAGAAAAATATCGGTTCGGGCTACCAATAAATTTAAAAAATCCATCGCTGCAACAGGTGAGGCATAGGCAAAAATCTCTTTCTTCATGCTGCTATCCAGCGGCTTCGGATTCCAGCCGAGATAACGATACTTGCGGAAGACAATTACCGCCGCTGCCAAAGTGGCAACAAAACTGGCGAAAATATGAGCTATAACCAGACCCGTTGCTCCAAGATGGAGGCTTATTAACGATACAGTTATAACCAACAACACAAATGGTTCTATGCCCTGGCGCACAAGAACCTCATACTGCATCAGTCTAAGAGCTTTGGTGGTAGAAATCAAAACCTGAGTTAGCACAATAAACGGAATTGCAAAAGATAGCAGGCGCAAGGGCATAATGAGTTCCGGCTCTCTGAAAATACTCTGAGCAATCCATGAACTTAAAAAAAAAACCACAGCCGCTACCACTACACTAAAAATCAACGAGATCCGTCCATTGAAAAAAATGATGCTTAGCAGTTTCTCATTGGCATTCTCAGATTCTTTATTGTGCAAACGCGCTACATCCCGAATCACACTCTTGTCCATGCCCCAGAGACCCAGTTTTGAAGAAATATCTATGGCGCTCCAGGCAATAAAATATAAGCCTAACGCAGTCGCGCCATAATATTTCGCCGCCACAAAAACAAACAAGACTTTGCTGGACTTTGTGACCATCCCCAAAAAATTATAGAGCACACCTCTTATCAGGTCTTTGGCGTCTCTTTGATTGCCTTCAGCCACGCTATTATTGTTTTCACTACGGCCGGTCATGATGTGCCGGTTAACCGGGCGTTTTTATTCAGGACCAGAGACTTTGCTGTAACCCAGAAGAACCTGAGGATGTACCAACCGGCAGTCAGCAGCATCCATACACAAATCGCGAAGTAGGCCTGCTCAGCATACCCGAGAACGGCGCCTGCCAGAAGAAGCCAAATATTATTGTTCATCCGGCTGCCGACCAGTCGCATGAAGATATCAATCTTGCCATAATCGTAGATTTCATGTTTATGCAGCTTTCGAAATAGCCCCGGCACAATACGATGAAACAGATACGAGATGACCAGAACATAGGTAAATTGTGCAGCGGTTGAATACGGGTCGCCCTGCGAAAAATACCAACCTAAAGCCAAATACCAGATTGCATCGTAGAGTGTCCCACCAATGTGATCCAACATGTCCCCCACTTTACTGTACCGCAAAGTCAGGCGAGCCAGCTTGCCGTCCACGCCATCCAACACACCGCTGATTGCCGCGAGTACCAGGCCAATTACCAAGTGACCCTGCATAAATAACGGGATGGTTAGCGCCGCCAACAGTAACCAAAAAATGGTAATTTGATTGGGCGTAATTTTTGTATGGGCAATTAACTGAACACCACCGAATTCCAGTGGCGGATGGATATACTTGGCGACAAACTCAAGTACACCCTTGTGAACAGTTTCCCGCAGCAACATATCTGCTTCTTTCAACTCGGTATCATTTTCGATAGCCAACAAAAACGGGGGTATTTCTCTGCGGAGGTTGTCAATATAAGGATCAAATGTTGTCAAATCCAACGGCGGGGTGCAGTCGTGTTCCAACAACTCGCTGAGAAATCCGGTTAAACCTGCCGTGGAGGTTGATGCAAGCTTAGAAACAGAGTTATGAGAAAGCCTTGCCGCAGCTACCGGATTGCTCCCACTCTCTGCGATCAACACATAATCAGACTGTGCATCTCTAAGAATGGAAAGCAATCGCCGATCGTTCAATGCGTGTCCCGTCAAAGTAAGAACGGAGCCGGCTTCCTTTTCGAGATATGAGCATAAATGTTCAACGCCCGAACCATCTTTGATAATCTCAACCTTAACGTCTATCGCTTCTGGAATCCCATGACAAAAATGAGTAACGGGGTTGAGACCCTCATTTGTAATAACAACGACTTCGTGAAAGCCTAATTTCTGTAATTCTCGGATATTTCTTTCCAGCAACGTGAGACCCCACAAGCGTTGGTTCACCATGGGATGCCGGGAATCAATCCATGCTTTTTGGGTTTGAATAGCTACCTCCTCTAATATTACAATTACAAACTTTAAATATAGCCTTATTATTTCAAATATCAATTATTTTTAAACAACTCAGGCATACTCAGATAGAAAATTACGTTCTAAAGATTTATAGATTCAGAACTATTTTCGCTGTAAAAACCTGCATAATAAGTAGAGCACAAACACTAACTGGTAATTGACTAAAACAGAAATCTTTCGTATATTTTTGGTAGGAAGAGCCACTCCACTACGATTATGTAAGCTCAGGCATAACACACCACCGGGAGAGTTCGTTACCAATACCTGTTGCTCAAAAACTAACTTTCTTATTACCCATTTGGATATGCGAATGCACACTGAGAACACGCCTTTTGAACTGATTATATTTGATTTGGATGGTACCCTCATTGATACAATGGGCGGATTTGCCGATATAGCCGGAGAATTGATCGCTAAAAACTATGGCTGGTCGTTTGAGTTGGGACGAAAGCGATATCTGGAAACCAGCGGCTTACCCTTTTTCCAGCAACTGGAAATCTTATTCCCCGAAAACTCAAAAAACCCGGATGTTGCGACAATATTTGAGACCCGTAAAATTCGCTTGTTTCAAAAAGAAACCATGTCTGACCGAACCGTTGAGACATTGCAATGGCTTCGCGACCATGGCTACCGTACGGCCATCTCATCCAATAATTATCATGATCTGGTGCGAGAGTTTGTTCAAAACAAAGCCATCCCGATTGATATGAGTCTGGGATTTAAACCAAATTTCGCCAAGGGGCAGGCACACTTCAACTGTCTGCGAGACCATTTCGGAGTGACATTCTCTGCCATGCTGTTTATCGGCGATTCACTCGCAGACGCAAAAATTGCAAGGGATTGCGGTGTTAATTTTGTAGCAAAAACAGGAACCTTTTGCGAAACCGACTTTAGAACAGTTGAAAACTCACACGCTATACCAATCATCAATGAAATACACGAATTTCTCACTTTGTTGGAGGCAGCATGCAAGCAGTCATATTGGCCGCCGGAACAGGCAGCCGCTTAATTAACTTAACGCGAGACCTACCCAAAGCATTGGTAAAACTTAATGAGCGTCAACTCATCGACTACACACTGGCATTCGTTAACAGCATGGGGTGTGATAGCATCGTTGTTGTGGGAGGCTTCTATTTCGACAAACTAAAACATGCACTTCAACACACCGACTACTCCATAACCCTATTGGAAAATAAATCTTTTCTGGAAGGCAGCATCTTTTCTCTGCTTGAGGCATTACCACATGTAGACCAAAGCTTTTTGTTATTAAATGTCGATCACGTTTATCCGTTACAATTGGGTCAAAAGTTTTTAGAACGGCAACAGGAGTTATCGCATATCACAGCTTTTGTGGATTTCGATCGCCCGCTTCACGAGGATGACATGAAAGTTCTGCTGCAAAACAGCCAAAGAATAGAAAAAATCTCCAAGGGATTAACTGATTGCGATGCCGGTTACATTGGCATGACCTATGTGCCGAAATCAAAATTAACCCGGTATAAGACCGTAGCCAAAAAAATTGCTGCAGAAAATAAAGAGGCGGTAGTGGAGAACATTCTACAGGAACTCATCAATGCAGAAGAACCGGTTGAGATATTCCCTCTCACAGGAGTTCGATGGTTGGAAGTAGACAATGCCGGAGATTTACAAAACGCAGAAAGAATTCTAAAGTGGGTGAAAAATTATTTAGACTGAGCAGTTTTCCCAATCAAGTCCCTTTGCAGTCATTACACAATAACCCATCCAATTGTTTGGTGCGCCAGTTTTTTCGCAGTTGCCGGTAGAGTGGATCGTTCCAAATATCCTTGATAGGACGATTGCTGCAATTTCCCAGCAAGTTTGACCGCTCCTGATCCACGCAGCACATGATCATGTCACCATTCCACATAATCCAGGCACGCCAGAACGGAATAACACAAAATGGGACACGTACAAACTCGCGGTCTCCTAATTCGACACCCTCAATATCCGTATTGGCACGATTGTCGAGCTTCCTGGCTTTAAAACCGATGCCATTTTTTTTCCAGTAGGCTTTTTCGTTGCTCAGGTTCTTAATCACCGGCTCGGTTTTGACCGTCCAAATTGTTAATTTTGGTTTTTGGCCTTTGAATTTATCCCATTGTTGTTTGAAACGCAAAATGTTGCCCATAACGCGATCAAATTTCAGAGGCGACATCATCTCCTCGTACACCTCGGGTTGGATAGTGTGGAAACTCAGGTTTATCTCATCCAACCCTTCAGCATGCAGCAGCCGATACCCCATCTCCTCGGTCAATAAACCGGCGTTGGTGGTAATGCGAACACTCGGCTTTTTACGTTTTCCTTTCTTGCGGGCGATATACTCAATGCGTTCCGGCATCCGTTTGTCTACCAGAGGATCATTCAGCAAGTAGGGGTCAATACGTCGTATAGATGGATAAGTGAGCACTTCATCGATAATTTGTTGAAACAGTTCGTCGCTCATGGTCCCATAAATTTTGTTCTCTTCCTTGCCAACGGGACAAAACGAGCAGTGTGCATTACAACCGCTTTTCGTCTGAATATCTATAGATTGCGGCATGTCCGGCGTAAAACGCGTAAAACGAAACCATTTGACATATTCAGCAAATGGTGCGCTACTGGATGACGGGGAGTTCGGCAAAACGACCTGGCCGATTTTATGTTTTAGACGAAGAATTTTATACGAAGGTGTTTGTATGATCATGGGAATATTTGGTGATTCATAAAATCAGACTCAAAAAGAAAACTAAACACTACTATTTGGCCACTGTACAGGATGAACGACGATATCCAAGTAGCCAAACCCTACTTCTTTTTTTCAAACTCTGCTAAAGAAACAATTAACAGTTTCTGGAATTTGAATAGTCTGTTGAAATCTCGTTTTCTGATTGCAAATCTATATCCGAACTGACGAGCCACTTCCAAGCCATGCACAGGTATCTCTTTGTCGCTTTGAACGGATTAAGACCGGAGCTCTTCGAAAGTAATGAGGCTGCGGTAATTGCGATACCGGCACTTATCAGCAAGACAGCAATGATCAGAGCGCTGTACACCACCACAACATTTCCAGAAAGCATAAACAAGAATGCGGCAAAGGAGAACACATCACGACGGCCAAGATGATGAATCGAGCCAAGAGCTTTCAGATACCATACTTTTTGTTCATCATGATTAAGCCCTGCGATACCTTTATCTAACTCGCGCAGGCTGCCGGAGCCCTTTTTCTTCATATACTGAAGCCCAAATTTCAAGGCGAAAAATAAGAACAGCAGAGTAAATGCCGTCACCGCAAAAATCATGGAATTCTGAGTTACATTGTAAGCGCCAACTGTGATACCGATGATAAATGCCACGTAAGAGAGATGATCAGTTACCGTGTCTACCAATGCTCCGCGTTTTGAATCTCTGAGTTTAATCACCGCAACTTCGCCATCGCAACCATCAAGGATTGATACAAGTTGAAAAAGAATACCACCCATGATGATATTTACAGGAGTGCCTGCGGCCACCAGCCAAGCGATGAAAATGCTAAAGAATAAATTAAAAATTGAAATCTGATTTGGAGTAATAGGCGTTTTAAGCAACCATTTGGTAATACGGTTGGAAATTTTCCTGTTAATAGTCTTGGCGATAATCCCGTCGTTGGGGGAGCGGGTTGAACGCAGCAGGAGTTTCTCGGCATGATAACTATCAGGAACCGTATCTACATCCTGCCAGAATGCACCTCCAATATCAAACGTCGCCATTCTACCGGCTTCTGAAAGTATCCGAATACCACCTGACAAACTCTCATCGCCAAACTCCTGACTCTGCCGCAACGCGGCAAATAAATCCGGCATACAGATAAAAATGCCCACGTCAATAGCATTGAAATCCGTGAGATTTTTGCCTAAGTTGAGCAGCCGGTTATTTTCGGTTCTGACTTTGGTTGCATCGTCTAAATCTTGTACTTGATTAACAGCATAGTCTACGCAGAGAACGCCACTATTGTGGGTCAAATCATAGTCCTTGACTCTGTTCAAGATTTTAAAATCGAAAACATGATCCGACATAAAGAGCAGAAACTTGCCATCGACGTACTTCTCTGCCTTTAACACCGAAACACCGTTGGGCTTTTTCCAGTCCGGGTTTCTCACCCATGTAATCTTAACACCTAATTTTCGTGCATTGATGGTCTTGCGGATTCTCGCTGCCTGATAACCGATGACAATTACAAACTCTGTAACGCCGATTTTCTTTGCCGAAAGAATGACTCTCTGCAAAAGCGGCATGCCGCCGAGATTTACCAGTGGCTTTGGACGGCCACTTTGATAACCCTGCAGCCGACTCCCATTTCCGGCGGCAATAATAACTGCTTTGGTAATGGCCTGCTTACCGTTAACGCCAATGGTGGGAACAGAATCAGTGTCAACATCCAAATCTGTAAAATACAATGTATCGTCACGTTGGTTCAATTCCATTTCTCCACTCCGGTAAATGATAAGGTATCTCTCATAGTAAAGCAACGTCGTAACAGCAAATCGTCAAACCAATAACGCGTTTATTTAAAACCAAAAATTACAAAACGTCAACATACAAAAATTTTCATCTTAAGTCAAGAGTTGCCGCAAACCCGCTCGGAATATCATAGTGATGATTGCACTTTTTGTAAAATTAATTTAGTATGGTTATATATATGGAGAGATTATTTTGAAAAAGTTAGTCTATGAACCTATCCCCTTCTGCTCCGCGTAGTGTGATAGATATTTACGCAGCATTTTTCTACCACGATGCAATCGCGACATAACAGTGCCAATTGGGTGCTCAATTACTTCTGAAATTTCTTTGTAACTCATATCCTCAACATCAGACAACAAAACAACTAATTTGTACTCATCTGGCAATTTATCGATAGCAGCATTGATATCATCGTCAAACAAGTCACTGTAATCATACGCCTCACTACGATCATCCAATCTGTCCCAAAAAGAAGTGCCTTCTTCTTCAATCTTAAATGAAACCGCATCGATATCTGTTTTATTTGGTTCTTTTTTATTTTTGCGATACGTATTAATAAAATTGTTTGTAAGAATACGATATATCCATGCTCGAAAGTTTGTACCACGATCAAATTTATTGAAATATCGAAAAGCTTTCAGGGCGGTATCCTGTACAAGGTCTTCCGCATCCAGCTGGTTACGTGTCATGCGTAAGCCAAGCGAATAAAGACCATTGATTTGAGCATCAAATAATTCATTAAATTCACTATTCAAATTATCTTTTTGACTCTTAAATAACGCCATTCATTACCCCATCATATTGATTTACAGCAATTCCGTGCAGTAAAACTTCTTTTAAAGATGATAACTGTTTTTGAAATAAGCAAGGTTCTTTATTTAAAAGCGCTAACAAATTTGCTCCCATTATATTACTCAGTATTATCGCAGCCACTGAATTGGTGTTTATATCGGAACGAAAAATACCGGCAGACTTACCCTGATTGATAATACATTCCAGAGTACTCCACCATTCTGCAAAAATACTTTTTAGTCGCTTTGAAAACTCATCGTGCACTTCTATCAGCTCTGTAGCCAGAGTGAAGAGCAAAACAATTGGTCTGGTGCAATCCGGCGAATTATAACAATCTCCAGGTGAAGAAAGCATAATTTCAAGCTTTTCGCGTGCATCACTTCCCTTTTGTAAATTGGGCAACAATTCATTATGCCAATAATTATCAAGAGAATTAATAACCTCACCGCCTAAGTCTTCTTTACTTTTAAAATGAAAATAAAAACCGCCCTTGGCAAGTCCGGTTGCATCTAATATTTGGGAAAGCGTGGTATGGTTATAACCATTTTGTGTAAAAAGAAGTGTGGCTTTATTAATAATTAGTTGACGCGTGTCTTTTGCCTTTGTGCTTTTTGCCATAGTACAACTAAATACAGACCAAACGGTCTTTTTGTTCCAAAATCTTCGATTCACATAGAAATTTATTTAAAGAATGTCAAATTCTTAAATTTTAAAAATTAAGATTTCATAAATTCAGGTCGAAATTATTAATGAATTTGCACAATCAAATAAATGGCTCAAACAACCTAATATTATAGAACTTATATAGTAGTTTCAAACATCAGGGACAGATCATCATGAAGAAACAAACATTTTTTATATTTTTATTACTCTCATTAATGTATTCAGTCTTATTTGCACAACCCTCTCAAAATGAATTTTCATCAAAACTTTTGCCTCTTGTTGGGAAAAAAGTAATACTAACATTAAATGATGGCGAGGTGATTGAAGGTACTTTATGGGACTTCGAAGCAGAATACATTATGCTTAAAATCAAAAAAAGCTTGATTTATTCGCAATCGATCAAGTACAACATCGACAAACTTGACTTTCTTGTGGACGAAAATGGCACAAAAATATCCTTTGCAAAAAAATCAAAACCGACAGCTATTTTTTTTAACATGGATGACACTCAAAACGAAGACAATAATACCGAAGATTATAATTTAACACAAGAATCTAAAAATGATAATGGGTTGTTAATTACAACATCCACAATACAAAAATCAGTAGAAGCACAGAAAAAAAATTCCGGGGTTACACAAAATAAACCACCCATAAAAAAAGTATACCGCACCAGACCAAAAAACTCTCAAAAAACAAGTCAAATCACCCCCCATTCGAACAGAAGAACTGTAAAGAAGTCAGCGTCGAGAAAAAAAAGTAGCGCAATTGCTCAAACTAGATTTCAAAATAAAAAGAAGGCTCCTCAACGCATACGTCCTAAAAAGCAAAAGGTCTCTACCTTTACTAAGCTAAAGACCTTGCCTTCTGCTATTCAAACAAAAAAAAGTGATAAGCTCTCTGTTCAAAAAGAAGAAGGTGAGGCCGTACTTGCCGGAACAAGAGAAGTACGCGTTCAGCGTTACCAATTATTGATTCTTTTTGCTGTGGTCGGTATATTGGCACTTGTAATGATTACTGCAAAAGCAATTGGCCTAAAGAGCTCAACCTACGGAAAACACACTTTATTTCCTTCCAAACTTACAAAAATTGAAGGCCAATATGGAATTATTAATCAAGGCAGTGCAGATGGCGTAAAACTTGATGACACCATTCGATTCTATCGTAAAAATGGACAAAAAATCGAATACCGTGGACGGGTTCAGGTTAAAAAAGTTGGAGAAACCGAATCGGCAGTTGAAATACTAAAAGTCAAAAAATCGAAACGACTAGATCTAGGCGACGTCGGTTTTCGCGACCACAATTTATTGGCTTCAGCAATGAAAAAATTAAGAGTCGTTACAAGTTATATATTAACTTTACTTGGAAAAACAATTATTCATACCGCAAAAAATATTGAAATAAAAGAGCAAGAACCTGATATTAAGCTTGGTTCGGAAAACTCAAAGGTAAAGATTGTAAAACAAACCACTACTAAACAGAAGCCAGCTAAAAATGGCAAACAGGTTAAATTCAGTGTGCAAAACAATTAAAAAACCGAAAAAGTAAAGTTTCTTTCAAAAAGTCGTCAGAGGTTGCTTTTGACGACTTTTTTTTTTACCTTCCCACGATTTCAAATAAGCCTGCATCATAAGAAATAAACTTCCCGCATATACAGGTAAATGTCTTTATTTATAGGATATTAAATCAGATTCCAGGCATCCAGGGACAGCTTAGCAAAAAATAATTTTGTGGAGAAAACAAATGGGCAAATTATCAATCATAAAAGAATTCTGGGAGTTTCTTAAAATTCGAAAAAAGTGGTGGCTTACACCGATCGTACTTTTTCTCGTTTTACTGGGAGCTCTCATTGTAATGACACAAGGCTCGGCATTAGCGCCTTTTATTTATACACTTTTTTAAAAAATACTTACTCATGAAAATACTTGGAATTTCAGCATTTTATCACGATAGCGCTGCGGCCTTAATCATCGACGGCACAATCATCGCTGCTGCACAGGAGGAGCGATTCACGCGTAAAAAACATGATTTTGAATTTCCTGAAAATGCAATTGACTATTGCCTGAAATCAGAAAACTTAAAACCTGCCGATTTAGATTATATTGTATTTTACGATAAACCCTTTTTAAAATTCGAACGCATTCTGGAAACTTACCTCCAGTACGCGCCACTTGGCTTTAAGTCATTTATTCAAGCAATCCCTTTATGGCTTAAACAAAAATTATGGATAAAAAGCTTGATTCAGGACGCATTGAATGGGGCTGAATGCCCGATTCTATTTCCGGAACATCATCAAACGCACGCAGCATCTGCTTTCTATCCATCACCATTTCAAGAGGCTGCGATTATTACCACCGATGGTGTTGGTGAGTGGACTACAACCAGCATTGGTTTTGGTAAAGACAACAAATTAGAACTGCTCAAAGAGATCCACTTCCCGCACTCACTTGGTTTGCTTTATTCTGCCTTCACCTACTACACCGGCTTTAAAGTAAATTCCGGTGAATACAAAGTAATGGGTTTAGCGCCCTACGGTGAGCCCAGGTATGTTCAAACAATTCTCGATAATATAATCGATATTAAAGAAGATGGTTCATTCCGGTTGCACATGGAATATTTTAACTACTGTGCCGGATTGACCATGACCAACCGAAAATTTGCCAAACTGTTTGGTGGGCCGGCGCGAAAGTCTGAGGCGGAACTTACACAGCGTGAGATGGATTTAGCACGCTCCGTACAAGAAGTTATCGAAATAGTAATGCTAAAAATGGCACGCTACACAAAAAAGTTGACCGGTGCAAAAAACCTTTGCCTTGCAGGCGGCGTTGCACTAAACTGCGTGGCCAATGGCATCTTGTTGCGTGAAAATATTTTCGATAACATTTGGATTCAACCGGCTGCCGGCGATGCTGGTGGCGCCCTCGGAGCAGCATTAGCTGTCTGGTATGATCATCTTGACAATCCACGCAAAACTGACGGCAAGCAAGATTCGCAATTCGGTTCCTACCTTGGCCCTGAGTATAAAGATGAAGAGATAAACGCCTTTCTCAAAAAACATGATCTGCCGTTTACAAAATTAGAAGATAAAATATTTTATCCAAAAGTCGCACAGTTGTTGGCTGAAGAAAATATAATTGGTTGGTTTCAAGGCAAAATGGAATTTGGGCCGCGGGCGCTTGGCGGCAGAAGCATTATCGGCGATGCGCGATCTACAGATATGCAAAAAAAGATGAATCTTAAAATCAAATATCGTGAATCATTCCGTCCTTTTGCGCCATCGATACTGAACGAGCATGTTTCCGATTATTTTGAGATCGATCGGGAAAGTCCATACATGTTGTTGGTGGCGGATGTACAAAAAAACTTGCGCCGCGAAATGACTGAGGACCAAAAGAAACTTTTCGGTATTGAAAAACTGAATATCGTCCGTTCAGATATTCCGGCAATTACCCATGTGGATTATTCCGCCAGAATTCAGACAATTCACAAAGAAACCAATCCACGCTACTGGAATCTTATAAAAAGTTTCCACGAACAAACAGGCTGTCCTGTAATTGTAAACACATCGTTTAACGTACGCGGGGAGCCAATTGTCTGTAGCCCCCTCGATGCATACAAGTGTTTTATGCGCACTGAGATGGATTACCTGGTCATGGGCAATTATGTACTTGATAAAAAAGCCCAACCTAAATTTGTAGATGATATTAACTGGCAAGAAGAGTTTGAGTTAGACTAAAATGATAGACAAATCAAAATTCAACGACAAAAAAGAGTTACGCAAGTTCGGGATTGCGCTTGCGGTAATTTTAGCAGGTATCGGCACAATCCAATACTTTACCGGCCGTGATTTATTTCCATATTTTTATGCTGCAAGTGGAGTTTCTCTCCTGCTCAGCTTAACTGTGCCTATTTTAATCATGCCCTTTTTTATCTTCATGCAGTATTTTGGTATGGTTATGAATTTCATCATGACCCGGGTTATCCTGGCCGTTTTGTTTTACGTGGTTTTCACCGCAATTGGCGGCACAGCCCGGCTTCTCGGTAAAAATTTTCTAAAAATGAAAATTTACCCTGAAAAAAAATCTTATTGGCTGGATAAAAACCCTGAAGAATCCAATCGGTACAGCAATCAATTCTAATTTTTTTTTAAAATTGTCTCCCCATTCTAAATCCATTTTTCAAGTTTAATAAAATTACAATCATTAGTTCTTCTATTCCAAAATAATTTTCACTATTTTACGAGATGCATTCACTCTTCGATAATCGCTTTGGTATTTTATCTATCTTTATTTTATTTGGCGCATTTAATGGTTACCTGCTTACTCTGATTTTTTTATTTTTCAGAAAAGGGTATGGACTAGCCAATCGAATCCTTGCATTACTAATTTTCATTTTTGCATTGAGGTTAACCGAAGTTTGCCTACTTGTTTATGGGCAAATATGGCAGTATCCTTATTTTTCCGGTACGACGTTCCCACTACTTTTTCTACTTGGCCCGCTCTACTATTTATACACCAGACGACTTTTGCACCCAGACTTTCGGGTAACCTGGCGTCAAACTTGGATGATAATCCCAACCATTCTTGAATATATAAATTCTTGGGATTGGCTGACTTTGGATCCGGTGGTGAAAAGTCAATATCTCAAATCTAACCCTATTTGGGAACTCCCTAATGTGCCCATACAGGTTTATTTTATTTTGGGAATAGGACTTGCCCATACAAGCACCTACTTGTATTTCTCATATAAGATAATACGAAATCACCAATTAGTTTTTATAAATACGATTTCAAACAATAATGCTTTGAACCGGTTGAATTGGTTAAAAAAGCTAACTTTCGGGGCTTGTTTGTATACCGGTTCTTACCTGGTAGTTTACATTTTATTGCTGTCGTTTAATCAATATGGTACAATAATAGACAGGGCCTGGCTGCTCATACTTTCTTTCTTGATTCACACTATTGGATATATTGCCATTAAGCAACCAGAATATTTTGCCGAACCTCTGCCAGACAGTACGCCAACGGCGACTACTACTAATGCTAAATATCGTAAATCAGCGCTGTCAATAACCCAAGCAAAATCCTATTTAAATCAACTAACCACTCACATGGAAGAAAAAAAGCCTTACTTACAAGATGACCTTAAAGCATTCGAGTTGGCGTCAGCTTTAAATATCCCTTTGCATCATTTTTCCCAGGTACTGACCCAGGAATACGGTTCAAACTTTTTTGATTTTATAAATAGCTACCGGGTTGAAGAAACAAAAAGACTCCTACAAAACCCAAGCAAGAAACATCTAACAATCTTAGCGCTCGCCCATGAAGCCGGGTTTAATAACAAAGCCTCTTTTAATCGTGCATTCAAAAAGTTTAGCGGTCTAACTCCTTCTCAATTCATAAAGCACTCCATCAAGATATAATTGACTGATTGTGAGGCTTGCAAAACCCCATTCACACTTCAAAATAAGTCTCAGCCAAACGGCTGATTCGATTTTGTCATAGAAATACCCTTATTTCCTTTCCAGATTTTCTAACTAACCATTTTAAAAGGAGGGCTTATATGAAAAAGAGATTTCAGTTTCTTTTGCTATACACTTTATTTATCGGGATTATTAATAACCTCGATGCGCAAACCGTTTCAACCTTGGTCAATCTTCCGCAAAGCAATGTGGGTGATGGCCTCATTATCTCAGCTACCGGCGACCTGTTTCTTTCAAGTGGATTTACCAACTCAACTGTATATAGAATAACTCCAGGTGGCGAAGTAAGCAATTTTTCAACAGGCTTACAAGGCGCAGTCGGAGCCTTTTTCGATTCAAACGGAAATCTGTACGCCAACAGTTACAATGGTGACTTCCTTTATCAAATATCGCCAAGCGGTGTACCGAGTCAGTTTGCAACAGGTCTTAACGGTCCTGCAGGAGTTGTAGTTAGCCCTACCGATGAAATTTTTATTTCTGAATTTGGTAGAAATTTTAGCGGTACCGGTAGGAGTATTAAAAAGATAAATTCGTCGGGTAGCGTAACAACTTTTGCAACCGGCGGTGGACTCGCCGATGTTATTGGTATTGCTCAAGATGATTCCAGTAACATCTATGCTGCAAATTGGGCAAGCGGTGTTATCTACAAAATTACGCCCGATGGAACCATCAATTGGTTTATAAATATAGGCGGCTCCGTTAACCAAATAACTTATTCAAACGGCTATCTTTATGTACCCTCTCCAAGTTTGAGAAAAATATTTAAAGTTAATTTAGACGGAGAAAAGCAGCATATCGCTGGCTCGGGATTATCTGGCAGTTCAGATGGCTTGGCTTTAGAAGCAAGTTTTTCCCGCCCAAATAGCATTGCAGCAAGCGTGACCGGAGATAGTCTTTATATTGTTGATGCAGCACCCGGCACAATTAGACTCCTTGACCTTACTTCTATTACAGGTGTAAAAGAAGGTAGCATAAGTTTGCCTTCCGAGTTTAAATTAGCCAATTATCCGAACCCTTTCAACCCAAGCACCAGCATTAAATATTCATTAGCTGAAAGCAATTTTGTATCACTTAAGATTTTTAATGTGACGGGACAGCATATCGCAACTCTGGTGAATAATTTCCAAAACGCACGAGATTATTCAGTTGAATTTGACGCTTCAAATTTACCGAGTGGCGTATATTTGTATCAATTAACGGTTGGAAATAATTTTGAACGGACAAATAAAATGTTGTTAGTGCAATAACAAAATTCCTGCTGCCCTAACCCAGGGTAGCAGGAATTAAATAAGTCTCTTTGAGAGTAAAAACTACAGCTCATCATCCATTCCACACCCGCGATCACGATTTCTTTTTTTCCGATTCCAAAACCTCAACCACGGAACCGGAAGCTGCTGTACTGTAGCGATTTACATTTACTACTTTTTTCTCTATCCGGAACTCCATAGGCATAGGCTCAGCAACAACATCCACGCCTTCGAGCGCAAGCGCCGTTTGCTGCAACACAATTTTCCCCGCATCAAAGCGTCGGTTGTTTCTATTCAGGCCAATATCGCCAACAGGTTTTATTTCAAACCCAACAAAGCGGATTTCAATGAAATATCTTCCTGGTCCTACTCTGAAAAGTTCAAAATACCCCTTTGCATTTGTTACCGTGCCTATCGCTTGCGAGCTATCCCGCATAGAGAAGATAATAATATTGGCATACTCTACCGGCTGTCCCGATTGTTTTTCAACGACATATCCGGTGACCATTCCGCTCTTTTCTCTATTGGTTTTTCTATTACCTTCACTGCCTCTTTGAAAATTCTGAGCAAGGGAAACGTTTGTCAAAAAACCAAAGAGTAAACAAAGTATCAAAGCAAACCGATTCATCGAAACCTCTTACACTAAAAATGCAACAACTGAAGTAGCAAATATTTTTGTTTAATGAGAATTTCAATCTCAGAAATCCAGAAAAAAATCAAACATAAATTTAGAGATCACAAGAGTGGATAATTTAAAACGATTCTATTGAAATCGAAAATAATAATTTTTACATTAGGCCAACTGTAATTGAAAATTATTCCATAATATAAAGAATACTTGATGTCGAAATCAAAATTTAAGATACTTGCCATTGAAGACAATGAAACTATTCGCGATGGTATTGTTCGCGTTGCCAACAAATTAGGGCATGAAGCTGTTGCTAAAATTGATGCAGAGTCTGCGCTTTCTTTGCCAGAACATTTTGACATTCTGATTACCGATTACAAATTACCCGGAATGGATGGCATGGCGCTAATACCGGCAATTAAGCAAAAACAACCTGACATCGAAATTTTAATGATCACTGCCTTCGGTACTATTGAGCTTGCTGTTGAAGCGATGCAAAAAGGTGCGACCGACTTCATTGCAAAACCATTTTCTCCGGAAGAGCTTTCGATGAAAATCAATAAACTGGCGCAGCGTGTCAGGGAGAAAGCAGAGCTAACCCGCCTCGCAGAAGAAAATGATTATTTACGCGAGCAGGTAGATGTAGAATTTAACTATGGCGATATCGTTGGCTCATCCTCTCCAATGCAAAAAGTCTACAAGATTATCGATAAGGTTGCGCGTGGGGACTCCTCGGTCATTATTTATGGTGAAAGCGGAACGGGTAAAGAGCTTGTCGCCCGCGCGATTCACAAAGCGAGTACCCGAAAAGATAAACCGTTCATTCGGGTGAATTGCGGCGCACTGGCCGAAGGTGTGCTGGAATCTGAGCTTTTTGGCCATGAGCGTGGCGCATTTACCGGGGCACTGAAACGTAAGAAAGGCCGGTTTGAACTGGCCAACAACGGTAATATTTTTTTGGATGAAATCGGCGATATTCCGCTGGCAACCCAGGTAAAAATGCTGCGTGTGTTGCAGGAAAAAGAATTCGAACGCGTTGGTGGCGAAGAAACCTTTACCGTTGATATCCGCGTTATCGCCGCAACCAATAAAAATTTAAAAGAAGAAATCCAAAAAGGGAATTTCCGTGAAGATTTGTTTTACCGGTTACACGTCATTCCGGTTTATTTGCCGCCTTTGCGCGAACGCAAGGAAGACATCCCCTCACTTACAGACCATTTCATTAAAAAACTATCGCACGAATTAAAAATACCAAATTTGAAAATTACTGCAAAAGCAAAACAACAATTGGTCGAGTATAACTGGCCCGGCAACATTCGTGAGTTTGAAAATGCCGTTGAACGTGCTGCCGTTTTGTGCGAACAAAGTCAAATTGAGGCGTCAGATCTACCTTTTCTTACAAATACAAAAACTGACTCCATGCAGTTGCCGGATGAAATTTCTGACCTTAATCATGCCCTGGGAACAGTTGAAAAGCAGCTTATCGAGAGAGCCATGGAAAAAACGCGTGGCGTCAAAACCGAAGCGGCAAGAATGTTGGGCGTTAAAACCAGCGCACTTTATTATAAACTTGAAAAATATGGTCTGATTTAACAGTGGCACAATTATTGAAAGAACAACCTCGTAGATTTTATATTGTGTTAAATTAGAGTGTTGAAAATGTCAGAATATATGAAAATAGCTATCCTATCAATATCATTTATTTTATTACAGTTTCTGCCCGTTCTTGCGCAACAGCCAACTATTGAAGTTTTGGAATTGGCCTTTGAGCAAATCGAAAATACCCAAAGTGCCTTGAACGATGAAGTTCAAGATCTAGAAGGTAGCATTCAGAAAAATGATACCGACGTTCAAAAAATCAAACAAAACGAAAAGCTTGGATACCTGCAACGTCAACGGTTGGAAAGTCTTTTAAAAGAATCTCAAACTTACTCAATTCAAATTGTAAAGTTAAATAATATTCTCGAACAGCAAAAGGCTGCACTACAAAAACTCGGCAATAAATTAATCAGAAACTATGATCTCGAAATAAACAAATACCTCAAGAAGCTGGATGACAAGTCCCTCCCCCCCTCTGTTCAAAAAAATCATTACACCGCGCTGAAGGTATTTCGTGGTAAAAAGAGCGCTATTCAAGAAAAAACAGGTCTGCAAAAGCTTGACCGGTTCGAGCCAAATCAATTGACTATAAAGCCAGAAGACTCACCAAAAAAGATTGAACAAAAAGCAGACTTATTAAAAGATCAGGAAGATAAATATCGAAAAATTGGTAAGCAGTTTGATAGCCGAATTACTAACCTCAAAAAAGAGCTAAATCTTCGCAACAGGATAGAAGACCTCGTGACTGATCTGGCTCTCTTCGACCAACAGGAAGAGGCTATCGGTGACATAAATACTGCGTCAGAAGAAGCACTGGGCACATCTCTTATTGATGGTGCTGACCGTGGTTCTAGCCCAGCCCCAGGCTTACAAAATATTCTAGTCGGTCAAAAAGATTTCGACTTTAACAGCCTCAGCGAAGGCGATTTAGAAGACGTGATCAATAAACTTGAAGTTGACAAACTCAAAGCTGAAAGCAAAGCAGATAGTTTGGCAAACCGGGCGAAAAGTTTTTATCAAAAAGCCGAATCCAGGAAAAAGCGGTAAGCGAAAATTGTGATTAAGTCTCTACAAATATTAAAAATATGGTTGTTTTTTTTCTTGGCTGTTTCAAACTCTCCTGATCTGCTCCACAGTCAATCCGGCCCTTCTTGGCGCATCAAAAATCGGCTGCAAACCAGCTATGAATACGATGACAATATTCGTGAGTCACCAGATTCAGACTCACTCAAAAACCTGACAGATTCTTCCTACAAAATTCTATTTCATTCTCGTGCTTCCCGAAAAACTCAAACATCTTTGTTCAGGTTGAATTACCACGGCGGTCTACAGAACTATTTCAACAATAGTATTGAAAACAAGTTGATTAATGAACTTTCCGGCTACGCACTTTTTTCTTCACAAAATATTCAATTCGGGTTAAATGCATCGGGGCGGTTGAAAATTTATCTGAACGATATTCTCGACTCTGCTTCGGGTTCGGCAGAAGCTTTTCTTGTGCTGCCAAAAATCTACAAACTCACCAATAAACTCGCACTTAAAACAGGTGGACTGGACTATAAAGATTTTTCTATTTTCAATTACAGAACCAGTAACATAAGCTGGACAGTGTCCCGTAGTTTGAACAATAAACTATCCTTGCAGCTTATTCTCGATAATGAAAAAATCAATTTTGACCGAAATGCGATAGATAATAATTTTGACGCCAAAAGTATCAACTCTGAATTTATCAAGCAAAGCGATGACCAGTTAGGTTTAAAACTGAACCTGAATTACACAAAGTCACTGCTCGTAAATTTTTCTTATTTATTTAAAAATAACAATTCCAACAGCTTTGGGTATTCCTATAACAAACATCAATTCGTTCTCATTCTTGGGCTGCCACTCACCAGGAGTTTCTGGCTGCGTGGGTATGGCACCATTCAAATAAAAAAGTATGATGAAAGAAGTCTACCTGTTTTCCTTACAGACATCGACACAGAACGTGAGGAAAGCAACTTCTTCATTCTGGATATTTCTAAGGATATCTCTCCAAATTTAAGCGGACTCTTGCGCATGGCTTTCTACAATAATGAGTCGACTATACGCAGCCGTTTTTATAATAAACTGCTTCTTACCGGCGGTATCGATTTCAGGTTTTAGAAAAAAAATCTTTCAAATATTTGATAACACTCTCAGATTTCTGATAGATTTATGTCCGGAATTTTCAAAGTGCTTCCCGGTATTTAGTGGTTGGACAAAAACTCACAAACATGTCATTCTGAGCGTGAACTCCCAAATTTCTCGCTTGAGGCAAAAGTTGAAGCGCGAAGAATCTTCTGCATGCGAGAGAGATTCTTCGCACAACAATAGCTGTTTTGAAAAGCAGTCTCCGGGGCTTTGTGCTCAGAATGACGCAAATATGTAGTTTTCGTTCAGAAACTATTTAAAATGAGTTCCTGCAAAATGTGGGATTTATTGGTAAAAAAAATTGCAACATCACCTTACTCTCTTCACTCCACAGGCTCTGGCACAAGCATTGCATTACCATCAAACAAGTAACGTTTTACTCACAAACAGAAAGAATATTTTTATGAGATACAAATTATTTTTTAGCTTAGTACTCTCCTCCACACTTTTATTTTCGTGTAATATTTCGGGAATCTTAGACAGCAGCTCCCAAAAAAGTGATTTTTCCGAAGAGCTCTATTCCGACAATATTTTGCTATCTGTTGAAATAACAGGAGGCATTGCCGGCATTTATAACAGACTCGTTATCGAAAAAAATGGAATTGCTTCTTTTGAAGACCGCGCCAGGAGGTCAGGGAAATGGAAAAGCCAACTCAGCATGGCAGAATTGGCCGACCTTGACTCGATGATGTCAGAAAATGATTTTTTTGATTTATCAGAGGAATATATCGATCCTCAGGTAGCCGATGCCTTTCTCTATTCAATTTACTATAAAAGCGATACTGACAGCAACCTTGTTAATACCGACAACTTTGCCGCACCGGATAATTTAAAAAACATCATTGCAGAACTCAATAAACTGGTTGAAAAAGTAAAAAACAACGGTCTCGATTTCACACTGGAACTTAGCAAAACCAGTTTTCAAATCGGTGACAGTGTTAAATTCAAATTCGTATTTCAAAATATTTCATCCGGGGAATTAACCCTACGCTTTTTCGACGGACAAATTTTTGATTTTTCTGTTTATGCGGCGGACAGCACACCCGAGAATAAAAAACTGATTTGGAATTGGGCAGCGGATAAAGCCTTTACAGCAGCCTTGTGGCAAATGAATTTGCAACCGGGAGAAGTCCAACAATTTGAAGTAACCTGG
>JAJDAE010000323.1 GCA_029262035.1 Candidatus Zhuqueibacterota bacterium | reverse complement strand
ACCGATTAAAGCATGTATCTGCAGTTTTTTAGTCAGATTTGTTTTTGCGTTTACCCGTAACATGGGTATAATATTAGGAAATCAAAGGCTGTTGGCATTTCGCACGTCAATCATTATTTTAGGTCGGTTTTGTTTCATGTTTTTAATATAGGTTTAATTTTGAAAATATTGGACTTACCAGCCTACAAACGCCTTGCTTTAGTCATTGATTTTTAATAAGATTCTATCCTGAATTTTTAACTAAGCGGTTAGAGAAAATGATATCCCGTTTCAATGAAATTATAGATATTTTAAAACAGCGCATCATGGTAATGGATGGCGCCATGGGCACGATGATTCAAGGCCAAAAGTTATCTGAAGAAGATTTTCGTGGAGCGCAATTTAAAAACCATGAGAATTCGCTGCAGGGAAACAATGACTTGCTTTCCATAACTCAACCGCGTGTGATAAAGGAAATTCACGCTGCCTTTTTTGATGCAGGTGCGGACATAATTGAGACCAACACGTTTAGCGGCACTGCAACCGCCCAAGCCGACTACAACCTTGAAAATAGAGTTTTTGATATAAACTTTGAATCAGCAAAAATTGCCAAAGAAGTCGTAGTAGAATATTCAGGGAAAACTCCGGAAAGGCCACGCTTTGTAGCGGGTGCTCTGGGCCCGACCAACAAAACACTTTCCATGTCTCCGGATGTCAACAATCCCGGCTATCGTGCCACCACTTTCAGGCAAATGGCCGATGCGTATTCCGAACAAGTCCGTGGCCTTGTGGAAGGCGGTGCGGACATTCTTTTGGTTGAAACCATTTTCGATACATTAAATGCAAAAGCCGCGCTGTTTGCAATTTCAGAATATTTTATTCGGGCCGGCGTCGAATTGCCGGTCATGATTTCCGGAACTATTGTAGATATAAGCGGCCGCACCTTGTCCGGTCAAACCACCGAGGCATTTTGGAATTCAGTTTCACACATGAAAAACCTGGTAAGCGTTGGGCTAAATTGTGCGCTTGGCAGTCCGCAAATGCGGCCATTTATTGGAGAACTATCACGGGTGGCGCCGGTTTATACCAGCCTGTACCCAAATGCCGGATTACCGAATCAGTTTGGTGATTACGATGAAACACCCGAATTTATGGCAAAACAGATCGGTGAATATGCCGGGAGCGGCTTTGTGAATTTTGTTGGCGGTTGTTGCGGCACCAGGCCGGAACACATCGCGGCCATTGCCGAGGAAGTTAAAAAATACAAGCCGAGGCAAAAGCCTGAAATTAAATCGTACCTACGTTTGAGCGGGCTGGAGCCGTTAGCCCTGACGCCGGAAACTAATTTTGTCAACATCGGCGAACGTACCAATGTGGCCGGCTCACGTAAATTTGCCCGGCTCATCACAGAAGGAAGTTACGAAGAGGCGCTTTCTGTCGCGCAAGAGCAGGTGGAGAACGGCGCGCAGATAATTGATATTAACATGGATGAAGGCATGCTCGATTCTGAAAAAGTTATGGTTGAATTTGTCAACCTAATCAGTGTTGAGCCGGAAATTGCCCGCGTACCGCTCATGCTCGATTCCTCCAAGTGGTCGGTAATTGAAGCCGGATTGCAATGTAGCCAGGGTAAGTGCATTGTAAATTCCATCAGCCTGAAAGAGGGTGAAGCGGTATTTAAAGAACACGCCCGTAAAATTCTGGAATATGGCGCCGCAGTAATTGTGATGGCGTTTGATGAAAATGGCCAGGCCGCTAATTACGAAGACAAGATTCGTATTTGCGAGCGTGCCTACAAAATTCTAACTGAAGAAATTGGTTTTCCACCACAGGATATTATTTTCGATCCGAATATTTTGACTGTGGCTACGGGTATTGAGGAACACAATAATTATGCAGTTGATTTTATAAAAGCCACGAAATGGATCAAAGAAAACTTGCCGTTGGCAAAAGTGAGCGGTGGTGTCAGCAACGTTTCATTTTCATTCCGTGGCAACAATCCTGTGCGCGAGGCCATGCATTCGGCTTTTCTTTATCACGCCATTCAGGCCGGGTTGGATATGGGTATCGTCAATGCCGGACAGTTGGAAGTTTACGAGGAAATTCCAAAAGATTTGTTGGAACTGGTGGAAGATGTGCTGTTCAACCGCAGATCCGATGCCACCGAGCGTCTGGTTGATTTTGCTGAGAAAGTCCAGGACAGCGGCAGTAAGCAGCAAAAGATTCAAGCCTGGCGGGAAGGAACTGTTGAGGAGCGTCTGACGCATGCGCTGGTGAAGGGCATCGTGGAATTTATTGATGCCGATGTTGAAGAGGCTCGGCAGCAATACAACCGACCACTGGAGATCATCGAAGGTCCGCTCATGGATGGCATGAACGTGGTTGGCGATCTATTTGGTTCCGGCAAAATGTTTCTGCCGCAAGTGGTTAAGAGCGCCCGAGTGATGAAAAAAGCAGTAGCTCACTTGATGCCATTTATTGAGGCTGAAAAAGTCGAAGGAGCCAAGTCGCGCGCTAAAGTTTTGCTCGCCACCGTCAAAGGCGACGTGCACGACATCGGCAAAAATATTGTTGGCGTGGTGCTGGCCTGCAACAATTATGAGATCATCGACTTGGGTGTCATGGTTTCCTGTGAGAAAATTCTTGAAACTGCAAAAAAGGAAAATGTTGACATAATCGGGCTGAGCGGATTGATTACGCCTTCGCTTGACGAGATGGTGCACAATGCTAAAGAAATGCAACGACTCGGGTTAGACAAACCGCTGCTCATCGGTGGCGCCACAACTTCTCGTATTCACACTGCGGTAAAAATTGAACCAAACTACGAAAATCCAACTGTGTATGTGCTTGATGCTTCGCGCAGTGTATCCGTGGTTAGCAATCTGGTGAACGATGCCAAGAAAACGGATTTCGTTAGGGGAATCCGAAAAGAGTACGAATCGTTGCGGGACGCGCACAATAAAAAGCAGCAAACAAAAAAATATTTGTCCCTGGAAAAAGCACGTGCCAATAAATATGAAATCGATTGGCAGCAGGCGCAAATTACTGTACCCAAGAAACTTGGGGTTACCACACTCAAAGATTGCGACCTGGCGGACATTCGCAATTTTATCGATTGGACGCCATTTTTTATTACCTGGGAATTGCACGGCAAATACCCCGCAATATTTGATGATGAAAAAATTGGTGTGGAAGCAAAGAAATTATTTGATGATGCCAATCGCCTGCTCGATAAAATTATCGAAGAAAAGGCTTTGCAGGCGAACGCAGTATTTGGGCTGTGGCCTGCCAATGCGGTGGAAGATGACATTGAAATTTACACCAACGACATCTGCGATAAGGTGCTGACCACGCTGCACACCCTGCGCCAGCAAACCGAGAAAACCGGCGGTAATAAAAATCACGGATTGGCGGATTTTATCGCGCCTAAATCCAGCGGCGTGAAAGATTACATCGGCGCGTTTGTTGTAACGGCGGGACTCGGCATCGAAAAAATTGTGCAGGAGTTTGAAAGCCAGCACGATGATTACAACAGCATAATGACCAAAGCCCTGGCCGACCG
>JAJDAE010000322.1 GCA_029262035.1 Candidatus Zhuqueibacterota bacterium | reverse complement strand
GGTGGGTTATTAAACCCGGCATCCTTACCATTATAAAGGCACTTTTCATTAATATCCTGAATGAGTTGTAGTTTCGCAGGATGATAACCACCGATAGATTGGTGACGGTATGACCAACGGCTATCGCCATATAAATTTCCGAGTGGGAAAATACGAAAAAGCGATTTGTCGTTATTTAGAAATTGATCGGTTTCTGTTTCTGCAAAATAACGTTCAATATTCTGCGGGGCACCTAAGTTGTTCAAAAAGCGATTGTTAATGCCCAAAAGGTCGAATAAAAGAATGCCAATTAAAAGTCCACCAAACAAAATATCCGTCAGTTTATTTTTCAAATAAGCGAAAACTAAAGCAAATGAAGCTGTCAGCAATAGCAGCGTTCTTAGCGCGTCCTGCTTTAATAGGTCGAAACGGGCATCTTTTAAAAGGGCGAGAACATTGGGCTGATATCGGGTTAATTCTTCCGGCTTAGCTAACGCGAAAGAGCCCTTTAATAACAATGGTAAGCCAGCAATGATGAAAAAGATACCAAAGATAATGACAATTTTTTTGAGGGCTTTATCCCGGTCTTTCAATTCCTTGATTCTTTTCATAACATAGTCAAGTCCGAAACCAGCTAAGACCGCTAGCCCAAACTGTATCAGTACTAAAATCATGATGGGTACACGAAATTTATTGAAGAAAGGTACAAAGTTGAAAAACAAGTCGAATACCGGAGAGAAATGTTTTCCAAAGGCTATCAAAATGCTTAAAATACAGATAGCTAATAATGCGTAAATATGCCTATCCCGAAACAAAAAAATTGCGGCGATAATTGCAAAAAATACCGTAACAATCCCAATATAGTCCGTACTGGAAGTAAAAAGCTTGGTACCCCAGTAACCCGGGATTTTTTGTCCCTTTAATTGTGGAACTGCATCACCGTCATATTTTTCTGAAGAACTTCCACCATGAAATCTAGGAATAATGAGGTCGATAACTTCTGACGGATGTAATGACCAGGCAGTTGCATAGTCGTACCCTAGCCCGGTAGACTCTTTGTTTCCCGAGCCGCCTCGAATTGAGTGTTTTGCATATTCTTGTACAGTTAAAACGGGAAAAGCGGCAATTCCTCCTGCCAGGGAAATCCCAAGCACAATCATAAGAATTTTAATGCCGAGTTGTTTTGTTTCCCCTGAGCGGATTAAGTGAATTAGCTCTACTATTCCGATTATAAAAAGCGCCAGACAAATATAAAACATGATTTGGTAATGTCTTCCCTGAGCACCAAGGCTAAATACAATGGCAAAAAGGGAAAAATTTAACAGGTTGGTTTTATTGATAAGACGAACAAATGCCCAGATAATCAATGGCAGGAGCATTATTACTCTGAATTTTGTGTTGTGCCCGGCCTCCAATAAACCGGTGAGATGCGGCCATAAAATATAAGCTAGAGCAGCAAATGTTGCGCTTAGGTTTGAACTTTTCCAAAATCGCATTAGAAGCAACATGCCGAACGCCGCTACTAAATAATATAGAACCTGTCGGTCTATAACTTTGCCTAAAAATAACAATATATATCTTGCTGGTTGCTCAAAAGGTGCTTTAAAAGATATTAAGTAAACCGGCATTCCCCCAAAAACATTGTGCGCCCAAAGGGGGTTGGAGTCGGTGTTATCCCGCGCTTCAATAATCGATTGGGAGTTGCCCTTCCAAGCCAGGTAATCCGAGGCTTGGGGTTGTTTGCCTTCGAAGACAATCGGGTAGAAATAAGCTAGTAAAACTATCGCAATAAATAATACGCTGATGCCGAATTGCTGTTGAGGTGACAAATCGAAAATGCTGTTTTTAGGTTTGTCCTGAATTTTATTCGATGTAGTTTTCTTCTTTTTCGCCATGTAAAAAGTTCTTCTGTTTTGTGAATTCTATTTGGCTTGAAAAATTATGTACTAATGTTTGAAAATATAAAAGTTACGCCTTTAAAATAGTAGAATTTTGAAAAAGCGCAATGACCAATCTCAAATAATTTAACTTATGAAGCAGCTAAAATGGCTTTTGCATAATTGTGCCAACTCATTTCTACCGCTTTTTTTTCTACATTTTTAGCTTGAATAGGATTTTCGATTGAATCGAGCATGACTTTGCACATTGACTCGATATTTTCGGGTTCAGCGAGGTAGCCGTTAAAGCCGTTCTCAATTGTTTCTGAAAAATGCCCAACCCGCGCAGCCAGAATCGGCATACCAAAATTTGCTGCCATGGACTCGACGCCTGAGGGCGTGGCTGTAAGGTAAAACAAAAGCAGACTATCGCTCACTTGAAAATATTTGTGTACGTCCTCCGTGGGCACGTAACTATTGACTACTGCTACCGAATCTGTTAGGTCGAGTTTTTCCACCAAATCGAGAGGGCGATAATTGATACCACTGTCTCCTTTGCTGATTAGAACAGAGCTGAGAAATTTAAATAAATTCAGTTTTATCTTTGTAGAAAGTTTATTGGAGTCTAAAGTATCCCACATGGATTCGCCGACAATGAGAAGCGATACATCGTCTCGCTGTTTCCGGACTTTGGCAAAGGCTTTAATTGCATTGTGTAATCCCTTATATTTTCGAATGAAACCAAAAAACAGGAATACATTTTTTTTCAGCCCTAGCCGTTTTTTTTCAGCGGCAATGTCAAAATTTGGATCCGGTTTGAACATATCATAAATTGGGTGATAAAGTTTAATCACATTTTTCTTTTCGGATTTCAAATCTCGTTTGCCGGTTTCGTCAACTGTAAAGTCAGTATTTGGAAATAATTGCTTTAACTCATTCGCAGTTTTTTGAGAATGGACAATGTAGGTTTTGGCGCTCTTTATTCCACGCTTGGTCAAAGAATTGTCAATTAAGCTCGATTCTTTCTGAATGACAAAATGTAAATCGAAAATGATTTCAATTTTGGGATGTTTGCTTAACTTTTTGGCCATGAAGCCAATGGGTAAACCTTGTAGCGCAATAGACCATTGGAAAATCAAGATATCCGGTTTGAGCGCAAGGATGTGTTGAACCGTTTTCTGCCATGTTGTGGGAATATTATAATTGGTCAGGTAATCGATTTTAACATCAGTGCCTTCTAGCAGATCGGTTTTGCTGCTGCGATCGACAAAGTCACGTGGAATCAACGCCGGATACTGCTGCGTCCAGGACACGATAAAGACTTCGGTGTTTGCTTGTTTGTCCAAGGCAACGGCGAGGGAAGTTGTGTAATTTGCAATACCGCCTTTAAATTTGGGGCCAAGGCCGAAAATCACAACGCGAGTTTTATTCATAAATATTTATTAAAATCAGATATTTTGTTCGAGAGCACGATTATAAACCCGCCGTAAACCTTCCTCTACAGAAATTTGCGGACGCCAGTTCAGCTTGGCAGCGACGTACTCCATATTTGCATATCTTGAATGTACCCCAACCGGTTTATCGAGAAGTTGTTTTATCTCGGGCTGATAATTTGCGAACTTGCAGAACACTTCGATGATTTCTAAAAAGGAGGTTAGTTTGCCGGAACCGATGTTAATGGCGGAACCATCGCTAATTTTATCCATTGCCAGAAGCATGCAGTCCACGCAATCATCGATGTGGACAAAATCGCGACCCTGTTTGCCGGTGCCCCAAACTTCAAACGGATTCTCTTTTCTGGCTGCACGCGCTGCCAGTGCCGGGATGGGGTAGGTGAGATCCTGTTCTTCGCCAAACCCTGAGAACGGGCGAATGCAAACTACCGGAATGTCGTAATACTCGGCGGCAATCTGCGCCAAATATTCACCAGTCAGTTTAGACCAACCGTAAGTCATATCTGGTTTACCCAGTTTGCCGGAGCTGATATTTATTGCGCTTTCCGCCAAGGCAATTGCTCCGGTTTTTGATTGCAAATTTACCGGATACGCTGCGCTTGAACTTGGATATAAAACCCGGCCGGGTTTGTGTTGACAAACCCAATGAAAAAACTCTGCATCAATTGCAAGATCAAGTGCGACGGACATTGGGTCTCCGTCGATTTTTGCCCTGCCGCCCACAATCGCAGCAAAATGGAAAACATCGGAAAATTTATCAAAAATTAATCCGTAATTGTTAAATAAAAACTCAGGATCTAATATTAGATGCTGGAGGAAAATCCTAAAGTCTGTTTCAAAAAAAAGGACTCTTTCATCTTTACCCATAAAAAGTATATCTTTGTATTCACGAAATGTTGTGTCAGGGAGCCACTGTTTGGGATGGGTACCCGAAGAAAGATTATCTACAACGATGATTTTATCTTTAGTGGTTTGGAGTAACCTTTTTACAACGTTCCGGCCTACGAAACCGGCGCCGCCTGAAACCAAATGAAACTTCATATTTATTCCGTTTTTTCGTATATTGGTTGAATTTGGTTTGACCTTTCTAAAAAATGACACTGAATATAGGTAAAAATATATTTTATCGCAAGTACTTTGCCTAAGCTGTAAAACGGAGTTGAATGCCTGAAAATGAGAATTAATTTATACAAATTACGAGCCCAGTTTAAAGGTCTTCTGTTTGTTCTGGCGGTTGGAATTATACTTTTTTTATTATTCTATAACTACAAAATTGTTAATAATTTGCGGGCTGAATCTCGCCAGGTTCTTTTGTTTTATGCAAAGCTGTATGCATCTGCCGCGTCAACGGAGTCTGCTTCAAATTTAAATTTTATTTTTGATGAAATTATTCAACGCACGAATTTCCCTATTGTTTTGACTGACTCGGAAAGACAGCCAACAGGGTGGAAGGGTATTGATGTTGACCCCAATAATCGCTCTTCCGAGGCCATTGCGAAAGTCGAACGAATAATGGAAGTTATGGAGACCGAGGCCACGCCTATTGTTTTAACCTACGAGGAATATTCGCTGGGTTACCTCTATTATGGTGATTCGCGTTTAATACTTCAATTGCAGTACTTGCCGTATTTCGGATTGTTAATAGTTGGGTTATTTATCCTTATTGGTTTTTTCGGATTTAGAAGTATTCAACGTAGCGAGCAGCAATTTATATGGGTCGGTATGTCAAAAGAAACCGCCCACCAAATTGGCACGCCGCTATCATCTATAATGGGTTGGATTGAAATTCTTAAAAGCAGAGTTAGAAGTGATAACTCTCTGGAAACAATCGCTGAAATGGAAAAAGATGTCGAGCGGTTAACCAAAATTACTGCCAGATTTTCTCAAATTGGTTCAAAAGCAAATTTAAAGGAAACACGGGTGGTAGATGTTCTTACTGACGTTACCGGCTATTTTGAAAAGCGTTTACCGCAATGGGGCAAAAAAGTCAGCATAGTTGAGACGTATGACGTTAAGCCCAAGGTAGCGCTTAACCGGGACCTTTTTGAGTGGGTGATCGAAAATCTCCTCAAGAACGCTTTGGATGCTTTGAAAAAAAATGAGGGAGAAATTGAAATCAAGCTCGGCGAGTATCAAAACGCCCGGCATTCCATTTTTATAGATGTTATCGATAATGGCCGTGGCATCGAGCCTTCTAAAAAGAAAGATATTTTTAAACCCGGCTTCAGCACCAAAAAACGCGGCTGGGGATTGGGTTTAAGCCTGGCTAAGCGTATTGTTGAAGACTACCATGGCGGTAAGCTTTTTGTCAAGGAGAGTAAATTAGGTAAGGGTACAACTTTCAGAATTATTTTATGACCTCTACAATTCCAATCCTTGAATAAGAGGGCGGTTTTATTGACTGCTGTTGAAACTCACAGGTAACCTTTTAAAAGGTTACCTGCTTTGATTTATTCGCTAGCGGGGAAATTAAGCTCAACAATCGTCCAAAGTTTAAACTGTTCTGACATACCCATACCGCTCATGCCCGAACCACCTCGGCCTCCTCCTCCCATACCACGCCCGCCTCTACCGCCACCGCCATAGCTGCCACCTGCACGGCCTTCTGTGCCACCACCCATTCCACCTTGGCTTTGAATTTGCTCCCTGTCAATTTTTGCTGACTCAAAACCGACACCGACCGTTTGGGAACCATCGAGTGCAATTGCAAATGGATTTTGTTCTGAGCTGTTTAATGGCACCTGAAGCTCATAAACCATACCTTCATCCCGATTCATATTGATGTCCAGCTTGATGCCGCTCAATTCATCGGTATTAAAAAGACGCGGCTCTTTTTCGTCAGGAGTAATGAGTTCATAAATGGTCAGCTGCCCTTCGAAACGTTTTTCCATATCGTCGAAATCAGGCTGCCCCTGGCTTTCTCCGCGAGACATATCTCTCATTAAGCTGCCTCCCATTCTTCCAATAGGAAAGCGGATACCAAAGCGCTTGCCTTGCCCGCCTTTTGCATCGAGCCAAATTGTAAAGCCGCGCCCCATAGTTTGCCGGATAATTGAACGATCAGTGGTCTTGAAACTGATGTACAGATTGTCGTCGTCGTTATAAAATCCGAGAGAAACATTTTTTTCTTCAATATAATTTAAATTGTTTTGCCATTCGGATATTTCACCATCAGAGATGATTGGCGTCTCTGGTCTTTGGCTGTTTAATTTTATGTTGCTGCCGCATCCGACAATGCTGGATATTGCAATCAATAAAGCGATGATATTTGTGAATGTTCTCATTATTCCTCTTTAGTTATATTAGTAAGTCGAAGTTTCTTTGATTAGTTTTCTGCATCCAATTCTGGCGGAGGTGGATGCGGCAAGCCTCCTTCGTGATGTGGCAAAAAATCATTCCTACGCATACCCATGCGTCCAAACCCACGTCTGTTTGATTCCTCAAACTTCTCAAATTGTTCAGGTGTTAAAATGGACTGCACTTCTTTGCGAAATTTATCCATTCTTTTTTTTGAGTCCCGTCTTTGCTCTCTGGTCATTGGTCTTTGCATTCCTTTAGAATATCTTGGCATTGGCTGCAAATAGTTTGATGCAAGGTTCTTTACTTTTACCCTCTGCTCGTTCGTGAGTCCTAATTTATTCGCCAGTCTGTTGAAACGGTTCTCGAAATGATCTCTGGGACCATCGGCGAGTTTTTTTTCAAGGCGTTGGCGCTGCTCATCGGTGAGAAGGGCGTCCATATCATTTTTTAATGAATCGTAGACTGTAAAAATCTCCTCTTCGAATTTTTCTCTTAAATCACCAATTTGACTGTACCGCGTTTTTAGTATGGCATCCATAGCCTCTTTCTGCTTTTCTGTTGGCCGGATAATTCGCTCCATAGAGTGATGAAAACGTTCCCCTCTCGGCATCTGTGCAAAATCAGCATTTTTTCTGTGACGAATTGCCCCGCCAAGAAGCAAGCCAATGACCATTCCCAACAACAAAGTACTCAGAATAATAATTGTGGATTTTGATTTTGTTGTCATCATAAGTTTTCTCCGGGAAGTTCAAATTCCCATGTTTCTTCAATGCTTGTTTGCGGCATGGAAAGCAGTGCCTCAATAGAAATATCTTTTCGAATAAAACTGTTGTGTGCAAACAAAACCACCACAACTGCTGCCGCCGCTATTGCGGTAACCCGGAAAGACCAGACGAGTGAGGAAATAAAATCATCGCCTTTTATGGATTGTGTCTTAATTTTTTGCATGACTTTTGCCGAGAAGAACGGCCCAAATTTTTGCTCTGCGTTCTCATTGAGCATTGAGCGCATATTTTCGAGTAGTCGTTTTTCTTCCTGTAGCTCTTTATCTGAAGCTAAAGCCTCGTCGAGTTTTGCCTGTTCTTTAGGCGCCAACGGCGTATCGAGCGAACGATAAAGCAGGTCTTTTAACGCATTATTCATACTTCCTCCAAAATGTATGGTGCGAGAATTTCTTTTAATTTTTTTTGCGCTCGTGAAAGGCGCGAAAGTACTGTTCCCAGCGGCACTTTTAAAATTTGTGCGGTTTCCTCAGTAGAGTAGCCTTTTATCAATCTTAACACGATAACTGAACGAAAGTTTGGATCTAATTTTTTGATAGCTGATTGTACGATTTCTTTATTTTCATTGCCTTCCATGCTTTCGGTTTGATCTGAAGCAATTTCAAAGTCGGGCTCATCATCTGTGGATTTAAAAAAAAACTGTCTTCTCTTCCGGCGCTTGAGTTCATTTAAACAAAGGTTGATTGCGATTCTAGTTAGGTACGTTCCTAAACCAGCTTCCTCTCTAAAATTGTCGAGATAATTATAAAACCGAATAAAAACCTCCTGCCCAACATCTTCGGCTGCCTGGCATTGACCGAGCATGCCAATCACAGTCGCCGCAATTTGTGATTCATAATTTTTCACAATCTGCTCGAATGCGTGCGTGTTGCCGTTCTTGGCTGATTTTATAAGTTCGTGGTCGGTCAATTCGATTTCTTATTTTAATTTCGCTGATTAGACAACTGAAGTTAGATGATTATTCCAGACTTGAAAGAAATTTTTTGGAGGAAACGGGAAGATTAAATGAGAAGAATAAAATATCAACAAACATAGATATTTCAAGAAACTACTTGATTGTCGATATAGTATTATATATAATACCAGAGTGGATGAAGAACATAGAATAGTAATCGATACAAACGTTTTCATTTCTGCTTTAAAATCAAAAAATGGAGCTTCATACAAATTGCTCTTTGAGACCTCACGCGAAAAATATGAACAATGTATTTCTCCTGCGTTGATTTTGGAATATGAAAGCGTGGCAAAGCGTGCGAGCTTAAAAGTTAAGTTTAAACAAATTATCGATATGGTTTGTTTACGGTCAAAAAAATGTGAAATATATTACTTGTGGCGACCATTTTTGAAAGATCCCAAAGACGATTTTATATTGGAGTTAACGATTGAATCAAACAGTAAATTCATTATAACTTACAATGTTAAAGATTTTAAAGGAGTTTCTCAATTTGGGATAAATGTTTTAAATCCTAAGGAATACTTAAAAATAATTGGAGAAATATAAATCATGAGTACACTAAGTTTGAGGCTTCCTGATTCAATACATGAAAGAGTGAAAGATTTTGCTCATAAAGAAGGTATCTCAATAAACCAATTTATAGCGAGCGCAGTTAATGAAAAAATATCTGCATTTGCAACGAAAGATTATTTAGAGAGACGTGCAGGAAGTGCAGATATTAATAAATTTGAGAAAGCACTTTCTCAAATACCAGATGTGGAACCAGAAGAGTATGATAAATTGTAATGATCGTACCAGAATACTTGTTTTGAAATCGCCAAAGAAATTTACTTTTTGAAAAACTCACCCATCTTTTGCTGCACCGCATCAATATCTGCCGGAATTTCAATCGGCAAATTTACATAACGGGAATCAACACCCGCAAGTTTGCTTTGATGGTAATCAATTTTAAATTCACTGAATTTCAAGCCGTGGGCTGCTGGGGCAATCACCACTTTTATCCTGTGGCCTTACTGCACATTTTTAACGAACCTAAAAGACGCAGCTCAACGCCATACCGTTTGGAGCAATTATAATGCTCGGTGTTTGTCCGGTATGTGCTTGCTCTGATTTAGGCCGGTAATCTAACAGAATCTCTTTGGTATTCTCGCTCCCGAACTAACCAATAAGCTTACATATATTTTGCATTTTATACCTGAATTTATTATACTTTCTCAAATGATGGAAAAAATACGGGTACAAAAAATGGTGACTATGGGTGAAATCGAGAAATTGGGTCATCATATTGGTTTGGTGTTTCAGCCCGATCGGGTACTTTTGTTTGGCTCGTACGCACACGGCAACCCAACGCTTGATTCCGATGTTGACCTTTTCATCGTCATACCATTTGAAGGGCGACCTGTTGACAAGTCCGTAGAAATACGCATGAAAGTAAGACCGCCGTTTCCTGTGGATCTGATAATACGCACGCCTGAAAAAGTACGAGAACGTCTGGAAATGGGCGATGATTTCATAAAGGATATTCTAGAAACAGGAAAAGTTTTGTATGAAGCCGATCACCCTTGAATGGATAAACAAGGCCGAGGGTGACTTTGCCATGATGGAGCGCGAATCCCGGGCGCGAAAAAATAGAAATTATGATGGCATCTGTTTTCATGCGCAACAATGTGCTGAGAAGTACCTTAAAGCCAGGTTGCATGAGGCGGGTCTTGAATTTAAGAAAATTCATGATTTGGTGGCCTTGCTTGAGAAAACGCTTGACATCGAACCCATGTGGGAGATTTTTCGTGAACATTTGGCGTATCTTTCTGATTTTGCAGTAAGCTTCCGCTACCCTGGCGAATCAGCGGATCAGGATATGGCATTAGAGTCTCGTAAACGCTGCCGGGTATTTCGTATTGCGGCAAGGGATGCACTTGGAATTTAAGCTGATTAAATTGCTATTACTCGTTTTTAAAACGCCACGGATCTATTTCCCAAAAAACTCACCCATCTTTTGCTGTACCGCATCAATATCTGCCGGAATTTCAATCGGCAAATTTGCATAACGGGAATCAACACCCGCAAGTTTGCTTTGATGGTAATCAATTTTAAATTCACTGAATTTCAAGCCGTGGGCGGTTGAGACAATCACAACTTCATCCTGCGGCTTTATGTCGCCTTTTTCAACCAACTTAAAAAAAGCTGCTAAAGCCACACCTGTTTGCGGACAGCTAAACAAACCGTGCTTGTCTGCAAGTGCTGCTGCGTTTGCCAGCTCATCGTCATTTGCCTGTTCAACAATCCCGTCAAATTCCTGTAAAACTTTCACAGCTTTTTTGTAACTAACAGGGTTCCCAATCCGGATTGCGGTGGCCAGGGTCGGTTCAGCTATTTTAGTTTGAAATTCCCGAAAGCCCTTTTTATAACTCAGGTAAAGCGGGTTGGCCTGTTCTGTTTGTGCGCAGACAAGACGGGGGAGACGGTCAATGAGTCCCACGGCTTTCATTTCCAGCAGACCTTTGCCAATTGCGGAAATATTGCCGAGATTACCGCCCGGCACGATAATCCAGTCTGGTACGCGCCAGTTGAGCTGTTGCACAATTTCCATGGCCACGGTTTTTTGGCCTTCCACCCGCAGGGAGTTCATGGAATTGGCGAGATAGATTTCTTTAGATTCTGTGAGCTGCTGCACAATTTTCATGCAGCCGTCAAAGTCGGTGTCCAGCGCCAGGGTGAGGGCGCCGTTGGCAATGGGCTGAATAAGCTGCGCGATGGATATTTTGCCACGCGGCAGCAGTACGAGGCAGGGTATATCTGCGGCCGCGCAATAAGCTGCCAGCGCCGCCGAAGTATCGCCGGTTGAGGCGCAGGCCACGGCCTTTATATTTTGCCCCTGCGAGATGATTTTATTCACCATGGAAACCAGCACAGTCATACCCAAATCCTTAAAAGAGCCGGTGTGACTGTTGCCGCATAATTTCACACCAACCCGATTGATGCCGACATGTTTCGCCAACCGC
>JAJDAE010000321.1 GCA_029262035.1 Candidatus Zhuqueibacterota bacterium | reverse complement strand
GCGGCTTTGAAAAGTTTGTCTGCCACCGTTTCCGGTTTAGCAATTTTTCCCACAGTTGTTTGCGGATGCTGCGCTAATTTTCCATCGCCCGCTAAAGCGGAATTAATGATGCCGGTTGCAGTAAAGCCAGGGCAAACAATCGTCACGCCGACACTGTGGGAGGCTAACTCTGCACGCGCCGTATCAAAGAAACCGTGCAGCGCATATTTACTCGCGGCATATCCGCTACGCTCAATCAATGGTGAAAAACCGGCAATGGAACTAATGACGACGATTTGTCCCTTTGCAATCACTAAATCATCCAGGGCAGCTTTGGTGCAATTCACCGCGCCGAAGTAATTCACTTCCATGACTTTGCGGTAGACTTGAATGTCTGTTTCAAGTAAAGAGCTACGGTGGGTAATGCCGGCGTTGGAGATCAGGACATCAATGGAGCCAAACTGATTTTTGATGGCGCTGATTGCGGCACAGCAGCTTTCATAGTTCATCACATCACACTGTAGTGCCAGTGCGTCAATATTCTTTTTTGAGAATTCGTTCCCAAGTTGTTCAACTACATCAAGTTTTACGTCGAGTAGCGCAAGCTTTGCACCGGCTTGGCCAAAGCGGCGGCTGATGGCGCGTCCCATGCCACCGGCAGCACCTGTAATTACCACAGTTTTACCATTATATTTGCGCTTCATCGATTGTGTTTGTTTTTTTCTAAATAATATTCAATCACTTCAAGTGACGTTTTACGTGGCGTGTAACCAAATTCTTCCTTCAGTCTACGATTGCTCAAACAAGGGCGGTAGCGTAGAAAAATGACTTGCTCCGGGCCATATTGCGACCTCCCAAATTTTCCAAGCAACCAAAGTATAGAAGTAACAAGCCAAACAGGTAAGGGGATGTACGGTTTTTTAAGCAGTCTGGCAATTTGCCGCATACTTACCTTGCCATCGGCAGCTAAGTTAAATATTCCGGCGGTTTTTTCATGGACGCCTTTAACGATGCAGTCCACAACATCCAGATCCCAGATAAACGTAAAGGGTACTTCGGTGCCGATTAGCCCGGGCACGGCAGGGCGATGAAACAGCGCTGTGATTTGATTGGCTGTGGTTGCACCCAAAATTGCGCTGGGGCGGAAGATGAGCTGCCTAAGCTGCGGCTGAGTTTCACGCCATTCTGCCAGCATTTCTTCGACTTGGCGTTTGTGGTCAGAGTAAGCAAATTCACGGTTTCCGCGTAAAGGATAATTTTCCTCAATCCATTCTGGGTGATCTGCGTAGTAGCCGTAAGCCGAGCCGCTGCTTGAGATTATAATCTGTTGCACGCCGGCCACGAGGCAAGCCTGAAGAACATTTTCGGTACCAAGCACATCCACAGCATATTGCTCCTCGCGAGTCGTTGTTTTACCGGGCGTTACGATTGCCGCAAGATGGATACACACATCAACATGATGCTGTTGCATGGTCTCTGCCATTTCCGGTGCGCGAATATCGAGTGCGATATAATCAACATCAGCGAGGCGATTGCCTTCATCTGGAACACGCAGGTCAGTGGCAATAATCCGTGAGATGTTTTGACGATTTTTGGCCAGGGCTTTTACAACCAATCGCCCGAGGTAGCCACCGGCACCAGTAATGAGGATGGTGTGGAGTTGGGTTGTTTCTTTTTTCATTTTTATTGAAGGTTAACAGGTTTGTAGTTCAGTCTTTAGGCAGTAATGGCGTGAATTTAACACGCTAAAGCGTGGACTACAAACCGTGTGTCTGATTTTAAAAGCTCGACATTATAATTTGTATTTTATCATTTTGTGCTTCTATCTCTTCTCGACCAAAAAGCCGCCAACGTCAGCCCTACGATAATGTGCCAAATGCCCCACCAACCTGCAGTAATTGCCATGCCGCCAAGTCCGTCAAAGAAATTGAAAATTAAGATCAGGCCAAGAGCGACGTTTTGGATACCCACTTCAATGGTAACGGCGCGGACATCGGCAATTGGCAGTCGCGCGATTTTGGCTGAAAAATAACCCGTAGACAGGGCCGTGGCGTTGTGGAGAAAAACAATGCCCATAATCATGCCGAGCGCTTTAAAAAAGATAGCGCCATTTGCGACCAGTGCAAGCAAAACCACGCTGAGAAATACGAGCACCGATAACATTTTGAACGGCTGTCGAATTTTTTCAACAATGTTTGGCCAGTGGCTTGAAACCAGTACGCCGACAACTAAAGGAATGCCCAAAATAAGAAATACAGTCTTAAAGACGTCTGAAGGGTCGAGGCTTACGGCGCGTAAAATAGGCGCTGTTTTGGGATTCAGGCTGCCCCAGAACGCCACATTGAATGGCGTCATAATTACAGCAGCGCTGGATGAGATTGCCGTCATACTGATCGACACGGCTGTGTTGCCGCGAGCAAGATAAGTCATCAAATTGGAAAGATTTCCGCCGGGACAGGCTGCCACCAAAATCATACCCAGCAAAACGGATGGTGGCGCGCTGAGAAAAAGTGTTAAGAAAAAAGTCAGGGCGGGTAAAATAAAAAACTGTGCCACCAGGCCAATTAGGGGCGCTTTCGGCGCGAGTAAAATTCGCTTAAAGTCGGCCACTTTCAGATCCAAAGCCATGCCGAACATCATGAACCCGATCACCAAATTGAGGACCATGAGTCCGCCAGGATTTAAGGCGAGTTGGAAGGAATCAATATTGTTTGCTTCCATCTTGCGTTACTTGCCCTTGGGTTCCTGGTGCATTTCTTTGAATTTCAGCAGACCTGGCGCCCATATGTGCTTCACCGGATCAACATCCACATGAATGACAGAGCAAATGCCAGTTGCCAAACATCGTTCAAGCGCAGGCTTTAATTCAGCAGGATCATTTATGCGCTCACCATGCGCGCCCATTGCCTGCGCGAGTTTGTCGAATTCAATTTCATGAAAATCAGTGTTGATGTTTTCATCCGCGTTCAAAGATTTTTTCAACATCGTTTTCACCGGTTTCAATGCAAAATTCTGATTGATTTTAACCATGCCCCATTGTTTGTCACAGCACACGAGAAATATGATCGGCATTTTGTTGCGCACCGCAGTCTCAACTTCCTGTGGGTGAAAACCCATGGCGCCATCGCCAATAATGCAATAAATCTGTCTTTCCGGAAAGGCAGCCGCCGCACCGATGGCCTGGCCAAGTCCAGCGCCGAGATGCCCCATGTGAAATGTGCTGAGAAAGGTGTTCGGTTTTTTAATTTCGTGGAAGAAACTTGCCCAAACTGCAGAATTGCCGCCATCGACAATGAGGATGGCATCATCCTCGAATACTTCAAGGCAAACATTGGCTACGTGGGCAGTTATCAGCGGACTGGATTTATCTTCCAGGTGCTTGTCGAGTTTTTGACGATTTTTATCTTTTTCTGTCGCCAGACTGGCGGCTTCAGTTTTACGGGTTTCAATATTAGGTGCATCTAATTCTTTTAAGGTAGAAATCAGGCGTTGCATGAAAATTTTGACATCGGCAAGAACAGCTAAGTCGACGCGCCGATTGCGACCGATATTCTGTTCGTCAATATCAACCTGAATGAACTTTTGTGCCGACGGCAGTGCCCAGTAAGGTGCTTTGCCCCACCAATCGGTTTCCCCCAATCGGGAGCCAAGACAAAGAACCAGATCCGTCGCGTTACGGAGACTGTCGTTGGCCTTCATGTGGATCATGGGCCAGGCCAGGGAATGTGACTCCGGCAGTAGACCGCGTGCTGCCCAGGATGTTGAGACCGGTGCATGTAAAATTTCCGCTAGTTCTGTGATTTCCTCAAAAGCCAGAGCATGCACAACACCACTGCCCGCATGAATGATAGGGAGCCGTGCCTCGGTTAACATTTTTGCCGCTTGGTCAACTAAATTGGGCGAAGGCTCAATAGGGTCAAGGCGTCTGTATTGGGCGGGACTCAAGAATTCCACAGGTTCGGCATCACCATTGATGAAATTTTCGGGAACATCGATATGGACGACGCCAGGTCGTCCCTCGTAACAGGCTCGCAAAGCTTTGTGCATTATTTCTGGCAGACGGTCTTGTGAGGGTACATTTTGTGACCATTTTGCCATGCCGCGTATCGTACCAACCTGGTCGAAACACTGGTAGGTGCCACCCCGGTCGGGATAGCTGATTGGATTTCTGCGGCAGCTGGTTATCAGTAGAACCCGATTGCCTTCTAGGTTTTCTACCGCGACGCCACTTAAGGCGTTAGCTGTTCCCGGGCCGTTACTCGCGAAACAAACCCCAAGCTTACCGGTAAGCCGGGCATAGGCACCGGCCATGTGTACGGCAGTGGTTTCATGGCGCGGACTGACCAGTTCAATCCCCTGCTGTGTGGTGTTGATGTAAAGTGCACCGTAAGTCCCGTCGATAATCCCGAAGATTTTTTCTATATTTTCCTGCTTGAGCATGCTGGCCATAATGGCTCCGCCAGTGGTTTTTGCCATGTGTAAATTCTCCTTTGAAAGAGCTGTTAGATGTCAGTTTTTAGCTTCATGTTAATAGATATTAAAATAATCACTACTCCCGTTCTCTCGAATTCAACGCGGGAATGCGCCATTGTTGATATCGATGCACGTTCCATTTATATATTCCGGCGATTCAGTTGCTAACCAGATAATTGTTTTTGCCACTTCCTCCGGCCTTGCAAATCTGTTGGTATAGACTGTGTTTTTTAGAGCTTGCTTTCTCTCTTCCGGAATTTTTTTCAGCAGGTCGGTTTCCACCGGGCCGGCTGCAACGGCGTTAATTACAATGCCCTTGCTACCCAATAATTTGGCAAAGCTTTTGGTCGCGTTTATCAGTCCCGCTTTGGTGATGCCATACCAGATATCAGGGTGTCCGATTTCTCCTGCGATGGAAGCGTTATTCACGATGCGTCCACCGCCATTTTGTAGCATGATTTTTGAAATCTCCCGAATAAGTGCAACCGGCGCTTCTAAATTTAGTTTTATGATGGAATTAATTTTTTCTTGAGGATAGTCTTCGTAAGGCAGGGTGTGCATAACCCCGGCATTATTAATTAAAATATCGATTTTACCCAGATTGGCTATGAGCGCAGGTATTTTGTCAATCTGCCCCAAATCAAACTTGATTTGTTTTACATTCTCATTTTTCGCAAAAGTAAACCCGGAGAAGTTACGGGCTACCACCAAGATTTTGTAGCCTTTATCTAGAAATAATCGCGTAATTTCAAGGCCAATTCCTTTGTTGCCGCCTGTTATCAGAACTGTTCTATTCACCATATTTTGCTTTGAATTAAATTGAAGTGCTTTGTTAAAATAACGAAATAAGGCAGAGCTGTCAAGAACAAATAAAAATAGAGCTGGAAGAAAAGTTATTTAGTGCTTGACCGAAAACCAAAAACCCCACGTCATTCTGAACACAAAATCTCACATGTTGCTTTTCAAGATCGCTGCCGCCGTGTGAAGAATCTCTCACCCAGGAGTTCTCGTTTACACACTATTTAGAGTTTTTAAGATAAAGAGAAATCAGATCCGGTCGGTCAGTGAGCACGCCTTCTACGCCGCAAGCGATACAACGATTATAGGATTTTTCATCATTCACGATGTATCCAATAAAAGTTTTGTTGGCGGTTTTCATCGCATCAACTTGCTTCTTCTGAAAGACAGGTAAATACAAATGATAGGCTGGCAGGGAGAGGATTTTGTTGGCTGGTTCAACGTTGTTGCCCAAGCCGAAAATACTCCGTAAACCCCAGGTGCGGGTAATGGTTTCACGTGGGAAAATGGGAGCGTTCGGAAAGTATTTCTCAACCAAAGAATCTGCTTCGCCGCTCCAGGTGAGGAACCAAATTTGGCTATGAAAATTTAGGTCGGCAAGCAGGCTTTTTAATTTTTGCACCAGCAACTCGCTGGTTATTTTGCAGTCGAAAATATATGATTTTTCAGGGAAGCGGGTTAGCAACGTTTTTAGTGTGATGATTTTGTCGCTGTGCTCGCCGGATTTCGCAGGGATAGAAATCTGCTGGATTTCATCAGCGCTCATCAGGCTAATGGTTTTGTCGGGAAGACCAACGCGCGTCAGGTTGTCATCGTGCGAGAGAATGATTTCTTCATCAGCGGAGAGGCGGAGGTCGGTTTCAAAACCTTCGGCACCATGTGCGTGTGCCTGTTCAAAGGCAAACATTGTATTTTCCGGCCAAATCAGGGATGAGCCGCGGTGTGCGATGATTTTCATATTTTTAATAAATTGAACGGTTGGCTTTTCTGTAGTTTAAAACTTTTGGTTCCAGCTTTGCCGTATTAGTTTGAGTGAAATAATTCAATCATTTTAGAACAGTGGTTTTTTCTTTAAACTTCAAACCTTCTTTTTTAAGCTCCTTTAGAACGGGTTTGTAAATCTCCGGAACTGTTGGTATATAGCAGCCTGTTAGAGAGATTTTTCCTGAAAGAATCAGCTTTATGCCGATGGCCACGGGCAAGCCTACGGTTTTGGTAATGGCGGTAAAGCCATCTTTTTCGCCTTCTTCAATCAAAGTTAGAATGGTTTTTTCTCTTTTGTTTTTTCCATTTTTATAAAATGCTTCAGCTTCAGTATGGAGGATGACCATATCACGATCATTTTTTCCCATTTTAAGTTTTTTATGGAGCAAGTCAACCATGACCGCGGTTGGCGTTTTACCAACGTTTCCGATTACTTTTTCTGAAAACAGGCCCAACCATTTCAGGTTTCCCATTATACTGCCTGTGGGATTAATATTTAAAAAGTTTGCCAGGCGGGCTTCAAAATCGGAACCCGTAACGTCACGGGGTAGAAATAGTTCTGTGAAATCGCGGTAAGTCATTTTATGTACATCGGGGATGTGCAAATGCTCATTTGGTATGCCAAGTTTCACAATTTGCTGCCAAGTCTCACACCAACCGGGATAGCGAATTGTGCCGCGGATGATCGTTTCTGCGTGTTTGATCTCAAAGTTCGAGCGGTATGCCAGTGTTTCCCTGTTCGGATAAACCTCCATGTCTCCTATGCCGTCAACTTTTACCATCCACGAGTCTTGAAAGACGTTGTGATAAGGCACAAGTTTTATTTTGCCCTTTTCAAAGTATTGCGCGCCATTTTCCCCTGACATAACCACATTTCTTGGATTCCAGGTTACTAAATATTTGAGAGGATTACTGAGCGAATCGGGTGAGGGAATTGCCCCGCCGTAGGATTTAAAACTTTTTATCTTACCGCCTTTTAACCTGACTTTTTCTATAATGGACATACCGAGCATTAAATCGATGCCGGGATCCAGCCCCATTTCAGTTAGAATTAAAATACCCTTTCTACGTGCATCTTTGTGTAAGTCCGGGATACTGTTGCCTTGGTATGATGCTGAGATCATGTACCGGCCATGATGCACGCAATCCAATGCCAGTAGATATTGAAATTTCGGTGGCAGCATATTTACCACGATATCGGCATTTTTAATTTGCTCAGCTCTGCTCAGCTCATCATTAATATCAAACTGAATCGCAGTCCCTCTGGAATTGCCCTTGACTGCTGCTTTCGCCAAAGCAAGGTTTACTTCAGCGACCATCACTAACCAGTCATTTTCAACTGCATGTTTGAGCAAATAGTGAATTAAATATTTGGCGCTTAATCCTGCGCCCAGGACTAATATTTTTTTCATAATTTCCTACACTATTTCAAGAATATGTTCAGAATGAATGAGTTTGTTTTTTATCAGCGCACGGCTGATGTCTTTCAAAAAGAGCTGCTTATTTTGTGAATTAAATTTGCCTTTGTATAAAATTACAGCATTTTTTAAGGCTTCGGGCAAACGACTGTGTGCTAAATCTGATTTGAAATCTGCTTCTGCCAGACATTCCACATAAGATTTGTTGTTTAGCTCTGGCCTTCTGGTACAAAAATCTCTACTAAATGTCAATGAGGCTTCCCGGGGTACTTCACAAGGCAGATTAGTTACAGCCATAACGACAAAGCCGTCAAGTTTTAGATCGAAATATTTATACGAAGATGGCAGTTTTTTTAAATCAGTGTCAGGCAAAATTGGTTCATCAGAATTCTCAGGGCACCAGACGTATACAGGACTGTTAGAATAAGTATCGCGGCAGCATTGAATAGAGCCATTGGGATCGCACGAAATATCGCCGATAACCGGCAGTATAGGGTTTGACCGGCTCTGACGTTTTTCGAAAATTGTTTTGAGTAGAGAATTGGACAGAATTCTTGGTGAATCGGCATTCCAGACAATGCAGTTTAAGAAAATATTCAGCTGTGGAAAAACTTTATCCATGTTGGATCGTAATAATCCGCCCTTGCCTTCTTTAATTATCTGTCTGATGTCTGGGTTTTTTAAATTCAGTGCAGATTTTGGCCGGTACAAATGTTGATATTCTAACTTTAAGAGATATATTTTGTTGGATGAAAATTCGAACCTTTCTGAAGCTCCCTCAATGAAATCGACAGCATCAAGAATTTCAATTGGCAGTCCCCAGTTTTCCAGCACCTCCAAAGCACCTTTGCCGACCTTACCTTTAAATCCGGTGATGCCAATGGTCAAGGGAAAGGGTGAAGCACCCTGTTTGATTTCTTGCCCGATTTGAGAAAATAGTTGTTTCAAAAGTTTTATGCTGCGATATTCGCACTTTTTCAGGTCAAAATATTCTGAATCACGAATTTTTCTAAACGGGGTATCTGTTTGGGTTTTAAGGTAGAGATGCTCGCCGAAAGCCCAAAGCGTATCCAGAATTCCTATTATTCCTGCCCAGTTACCATAGGACACGGTTCGTGCAGAACCTGCGTCCGTACCATCCCGCATAAGTTCATAATCAATCAGAGTGCATTTTTTGTTAATCAACTCTTGCAGCATCCGCATGTTATAACTTTGGCCTTTGTGCGTATGACTGAAAAAAACGTACGACTTTCCTTGCTCAATCAGATTGCTTTGCTCTGTCAAAAGTTGTTTCATTAAATTTTCAACAGGTGTGTTTTCTGTCAGATTCAAGAGGCTTGCTTTTTGTTCTTCAGACAGAAAGTCTGTTAATTGAACCAGCGACCGTTTTTTATTTAACACAAGTTCCGGAAATGGGATTTTTGCGTTTTGAAGAATCTCTGTTAAGAATTGAAACTGAGTTTCATCAATTTTCAGGTATGATTCTTTGATTTCCTTGGTGCCGATAATAACATCGCACCCTTCAAGAGACGGTACAATCTGTGTTTTTGCACCACCGGATTTACCGGCTTCTAAAATTTCGCTATTTGAAAAGACACGATTTTTGAAAGGGAGTTTCCGCACGTCCTCATTTTGAAAATAAAGCGTAATTGATTCGGGTAGGTTTGTGATGTTATCCGGGCTTATCGTAACGCGGGAATCCCAATGTTTTTCTTCCGACCTTATACCAATTTTATTCATCGTATCTCTTAGAAAAAAAGATGAGATTGTTGTTTGAGGAACGGGAGGAGATAGGTCTAAATTCGAAAGATAATAAACTTGAAGTCATAGCAGGGGGAAGATAACAATTTAAAATTTTTTGTCAAGCACTAACTAAAATTCGACATCGAAAAAAATAATCTTAACCTCTTTTTTTTAGCTTCCGGTTCGCGGTACTTTGTTAATTTTAAAATATTACCTTCCCTGGTCTTGTAGTAATCAATTTCATCCATTAATTTTCTAATAATAAAAACACCGAGCCCGCCTTTTTTGCCTATGTCAATATAGTAATTTAGATCGGGATCTTGTATTTTTCGTAAATCAAAATACATGCCCTGATCAATTATAAATATGGTAAGATGCTTTCTTTTGATCAAGGCGCGTATTATAATTTGGCCTTCGGTGCCTTTATAGGAATGCTGGATAATATTGGTGGCGGCTTCATCAACACAAAGCTTGAAAGCATTGATTACTTTGTCGGAAAAATCGTAATCATCTTTTATTTTTACAACGAAAGCTCTTAAGTCACTTAGGTAGTCAATGTGGGCAGGTACTTTGAGCTGATATTTCTTGGATTTCCAAAACAATTGTTAATACCGGTTGTGATATTGTCTATTTTGTAAAAACAATTACGAAAGAACTAGAATGTTAAAATTAGATTTGATTATGTGAGCAATGCAGAAAGATTTTTTTATAGTTACATCCACTCCAGAACAATATTCTCTTTTCAGTGGTCTTTCAATTATAGGGCAAAGTTTTGTTTGTGTTTGAATAGTATAAAAATAGAAGTTTGTCATCGAAAAATCAAGAAATTTTATGAAATGAACATTTGTGAAATTAGTTGTCTTCAATTAACTCTGAAACTTTGGCAATTTTTTGTTTTAAATCTGCTCTTCCCGGTTGCTTGTTAACTACGTTTTGCCATTCCGCGACGGCCTGTTTAAAAGCACCCTGTTTTAGGTGGAGCATGCCAAGGCTTTCAAGAACATTCGTATTATTTTCGTCTAACTGTTTAAGCCGCTCATATATTTTAACAGCATCGTCAAACATACTATTTCTAAAATATGCATTGGCTAAATAGGTATAAACTTCCGTATGTTCCGGGAAATGTTCCAATGCCAACTTTAAGGAATCGATTGCTGATTTGTAATCTTGACTCCGGTATTGCTCTATAGCTTTTTTTAGAATACTTTGTTTGTCGGTATCAGAAACGTTATTTATTGTCTTGCCATTTTGTTTGAGTGAAATTTTTCTTATTTGAGTTTTTAGTTCTTGTGTGCCGTTTTGCTCCAAAAAGTCAATTCGTTTTTTAATATCTGCTCTTTCCGGTGTTAAACTTAACAGACTCTGCCAGGCGCTTACAGCTTTCTTTTTCTGGTTTAGTTTCCAGTATATCAGGCCAAGGTTTTCATAGATTGAAGGATCTTTTAAATTATGAGGTTGTAATTGCTCATAGGTCATAATTGCCTCATATAACATGCCATTTCTGTAGTATGCGTTTCCCAGCATCGCGAATGCTTCTTTGACATTCGGGTCCAGCCTAATTACTTTTTTGAGAAAAATGATGGCATCTTCGTATTCTTTGTTTTTGTAATGTTTGACACCGGTCATTAAGTAATCACTGAGCTCATCTTTTGGTTGGGTTGTTTTAGGTGGAACGATTTGTTCCGGTTCCGGTGCTGTAATTTCGGGTTCTGTTTTTTCTGCCACAGGTTCTGCAATTGGCGTTTTATCTTGTGGCTCTATCGTTGGAGTCTGAGTAAGTTCAGTCTCAGTGGTTAATTCATCCTGTGAAGTCCTGACTTCAACTTCTATAGTTTCGGTGACTTGAGGTTTCGTGTTTATATGTGTTTCTTGTTGGATGATTGGAGAATCGGTACTGCCATGTTTTATTACTTTGGATTGTTTAAGCTCGATGTCGTTTGCATATTTGTCCTCGATTTCATTTGTTTTCAGAGATATAAATGGAGTGCCCGGGAATTGTTTCACCGGTTGCTGAAAGGAAATTTCTTCTGTAATTACAGGAGTTTCTTCATCGTCGAGCGATGATTCAGCGCCTTCGAGTTCAGAAGATATTGTTTCCTCAGTTACATCGCCTTGAAGTATTGGACTTTTTTCAACTTCAGTTTCGGTTTCTGTCTCAGAGCTTACATCAAGAGTGAGTTCTTCCTCTTTAGAACTTACGGCCTCAGTATCTTCTGTTGGTGGTTCTTCTGTATGGATACCGTCCAAATGCTGTACAACGACTTCTTGTTCTTCAGTGTTCTCATCAAGCGCAGAGGGCTCAGCTTCAGGTTCGGTCGAGTCGGTGTGCTCGGAAGATATTTCGACAGGCTCGGATATGGGTTCTTCAATTATTTGAGCTTTAACATGAAGTGGCTCGGTCTTAGGTTCTTGTATTTCAGAGGATTCTTTAGCTTCCGTTGCACTGGCTTCCGGCTCCTGCAATTGGCTTTTTGGGTATGGCCTTATGCGGTAAATGTCTTCTAACTCATTAATCTGAAGCTCTGAAAATGGGTGTGGTTTCTGGACACTTGATTCTTTAGGAGTTTTTTCTTCCTGTATGGGCTGATCGAATTCAGCCAGGTCCTGAGCAAATGTGTCATCGTCATAAACATCGAGATCAGCAAAAAGCTCAAGGCCGAAATTTTCAGTATTCTCGGTTTGAGGGGGGATATCCTCATTTAGTTGCGGATCTGAAGTACCCGCTTCAGCAGGCGTAGAGATGGCGGTATTATCGGGCTGAGCATCACTTTCAGTTAAACTCTCTTGTTCTGTATTGGCCGATGTAGCTTCATCGGAAATAAGTTCGTCAATTTCGCTAAAATTGATTGCATCATCTAATGCAGCATTAACAAATGGATTCTCGGCGATTTCTTCCGTTTGGAGTGTTCCTGTTTCAATCTCATCTTTTTCAACGTCATCGATATTAATCGAAGGGGGTGTCGCCTCAACCTGTTCGTGGTCAACAGATTCTACTGATTTTGTTTCGCCTATTTCTTCAATGACAGGTTCTTCTATGGGAGGTGTGGCTGCGTCGTTTTCAAGTTTAACTTCGCGAGGTTCTTCAATAATTGCTTTTGAAGTTGCTTCAATTTTGTTTGTAGTTGTTTCTTCCTCAAAATCATCATCTTCATCGTGCCTTAAATCAAGAACAAGCTCGTATTCCTCCAGATCCTGTTCACGCTTAAATTCGATATCCAGGTCAGAGGAGAAATCATATAAGTCCTCAAAGTCATGTTCCTCGCTTATTTCAAACCCGATAAGTTCCGAAGCATTCCCAAGTATAAATTCATATTCAAACTGGCTCTGGTCCTTTTCGGAAGGTGCAACAAATGGGGTTAGTTCAATTTGTGTAGTTTCTGTTTCTGTTTTACGTTTTGTCTTTTTACGTTTGGTCTTTTTTCGCTTTGTTCCAGACTTTTTGTCCTCAATTTCTTCGGGTATTTTTGCTGGTCCAGGTTTATTGTCTGAATCGGGTGTGGTTCGTTCAACTATTTCTTTTGATGGTTCTGGTTCAGTTTCCAGTTGTTCGTCTTTAGGTGCTTCATCGTCGGGTGTTGATTTTTCCTCTAAAGCTCCTTCTATTTCTGAATCAACGTTTTCGGTCTCGACTTCTTTAACTACGGAACTATCAGATTCGTTGATTTCAGCAAAATCTTCGTCTTGCTGAGTATTGTTTTCTGGACTTGGTTTAAGCGTATCTTCGGTCAAAACCTCAGTCAAAAGTTTATCGAAAATCGAATCGACTAATAAATCTGAAATATCTTCATTATCAGATATTTCAAATTCATCCATATCTTCGTTTTCGATTTTTTCTGGTTCGATAGACTCAATTTGGTCGGTTTGTGTTTTAGGTGATTTTTCTATGCCATCAACTTCCCCCGAAGGAAGCTCTTTCGAAATCTCAGGGGATTCAGTGTTTTTTTGGTCCTCGATAGTACCGGGCAAATATATGATTTCAGCCTTTGATGGCGCATCTGTAGTTAAAGCGTCCTCTGGTTTTGTTGGCGCTTCCAACTCAATAATTTCGGATTCTTCTGCTGTTATGGAGAGCTCTTCTGTTTCGGGTGTTTCTACACTGTCAGTTATTGCGATGCTCTCAGTCGAGTTTGAAGAGTCGGCTGGTATTTTTTTCTCTTTCTGATTTTCAGCAGTCGTAGGGGCGTCCGGTTGCATGACTTCAAGAAAATCATTTAATAACATCCCACTGTCTTCTGGTGGCGGACTTACTGAAATATTTTCTTCGCTCGGTTTTTTGTTTTTATGTGTTGTTGGAGTTTCTGTGAAGATTGGAATTATAGTCTCGGTACCTGGTTTGCCCTGGCTAAACCGTGTTTTATTTTTGGATTCTACATATTTCAGGCGTAAAGCAACCGTATGCAATTGCCTTTTTGAAAGTTCGCTCAAGACTCTTTCAGGTTCTAATTCCAGCTTGCCGTATTTTTTAGAATTGAGTTTTTGACTAATTCCTTCAGCCCCAAGATTGGGGTCGTTGCAAACAATATCAATAATTTTATTGGAATCATCAATGCTAATAAAGTTTACATTTACGGACAAGCTCGGGTCATATTCAATATCGTTGGTTGTTTTCTTTTTTGGTTTTAAAGCAATGAATGTGATGTCATCATGAAGTGCGCCATCTTCAGTAAATGAATAGATACTATTTTTTAATTTTTCGGTGAACTTTTTAACAGTGAGGTTTGTGCTTTTCGTAATAATGTTTATCAATCGTTCCTCACCGTACAACTGCTTGGCAGGATTCATTGCTTCAGTAATGCCGTCAGTATAAAGCAGTACGAGTTCATCTTGCGCCAGTTGAATGGTTTCAGCTTTAATATTTTGGGCGAAATAATCTTTGATAGGCAACTTTATACCGACCGGAAAGCCGCTGGGGTTTAAATTGAAGGAACGTTTTTTTGAACGACTATGAAGAATTAAAGGATTATGCCCGGCACTGGCAAAATTTGCAACCAATGTTTTGGTATTTATTATGACATAAAAAATTGTTGCAAACATACCGCTTTTCATATCATTTACAACGAAATCATTAACGCGAATTAATACTTCGGCTGCATCGTTGGAACCACGCGCTTCTGTTCTTAAGGCAGTGCGGATAATGGTCATCATTAAGGAGCCAGGCACACCTTTTCCGGAAACATCAGCAATTGCAATTCCAATATGATCCTGGTCAACTTCAATAAAATCATAGAAGTCACCGCCAACAGTTTTGGCTGCTTCATAATATGCAGAAATTTCAAGTGTATCAATTTCTGGAATTTCTTTCGGCAGGAGAGAGTGCTGAATATCTTTGGCGAGGTTTATTTCTTTTTCAAATTTTTCGCGAACTGCAAGATGTTTCTGAGACTGATTGAATTTCTCTGTTATATCGGAAAATGCCTGTGCTATTTCACCAATCTCAGTTGAAGCGTCAATATCCATTTCGTCAAGCAAACTACCGGTTTTGGCTGCCCTAACCCATTTAGTTAGTTTATGGATTGGGTGCGAGACAAAATAACTGATGAACGCAATTATGATAAAGCAAAGGCCAAGAGAGATTAGAACATATTTTAAATAAGTTATTTGTTTCCTTTTAATTTCGTGCTTTAAATAATTGCTTGAAACTAAAACATGTAACTTTTTATATAAAGCCTTTCCCGTTTTAAACACCAAGTCCGATTCAAATTCATAGACGGCATTTTCACTACCAATGCTATAATTGAAAATATTTTCTTCATAGTTTGTGTAAAAGTCGGGTCTTTTAAAAGATGAATTCAATTCAGTAGGAATGGTGGACCATGCAATAAAACCAAGACTATCTTCCAGTGACAGGCTGTATATTCTACCGAGGTGTTCATCATAAATGGGTAGAATAATCGCTTTGAGGTATGATAGCCCGTCGGGACCGTTAAGGATTTCGGGTTTAATTGCACAGAGTTGTTGGGTTACTTGTTTGCTTATTTTTTGGCCGGATTGAATAAAATCGATTTCTACATCAGTATTTGCACTCTTATAATAATAGTAGTAGCCGGCACCGTTTAAAACCATCACAAATAGCAAAGCGTGAACCAGGTAACGGATTTTTAATGCAGTTGGCAGGCTGGCTAGGTTGAAAAGCTGGAGTTTACTCTTTTTGAATTTATCTTTTTTTGTTAGTGTTAATTCGTTGCCTGAGCTCGATTTTTTGTAATCAACTTCATCCATTAGCTTGCGCATCATAAATATGCCCAAACCCATTTTTTCGTCCGTATTAACAGACTTTTTTAAATCGAGCTCTTGTGCCCATTTAGGATCGAAATATGCGCCCTGGTCTAAAATTTTGAGTATGAGGCTATTGCTTTTAACTACAGCCTGAACAGTGATATAGCCTTCATTTTCGGAATAGGCGTGTTTTATAATATTGGTTGCAGCCTCATCAACAGCAAGCTTAAATGTATTGACAAATTTATGGCTGAAATGATATTTCTTGCCAATTTGAGTAATAAAATCGCGCAGGCTGGCTAAATAATCAATATGCGCCGGGATGATTAAGTTTTCTTTTTGGGCGAGTCTGAACAAAATATTTTAGGGGTTAATGAAACTAATTATTTAGAATTATTTAATGTCACCCTTTCCAATGTGTTGTTCTTCAAACTACCCAGGAAAATTGGGTAGGTACACTTGGTTAAGAGTTTCTCTGCAAGTAGTTTTCCCCCAACTGCATTTTTATCAGCTTTGTTGATCAAAATTGAAACATTCGCATAAAGCGGTATATTTTTCAAATAGCTAAACGGGGAAAGTAGTTCCCGCGCTATAATCTCAGGTGTTAAGCGTGTTCCAAAAGGCAATTCCCATTTGCGTGAGAAGAGTTCTGCACGGTGTACACTTTTTTCATCTAACTGTGCGCCTACAACATCGGCGCCACAAATTATGATTACTGTTCGCGAAGCCGAAGGAATAACCGGTTCATATTCCCGATGAGTTTTTAAACATCTTTGCCGTGATCCGTCCGCTTCGATCAGCACGGTGTCAGAAATTTTTCTTAATTCAGAAACGGTCTGTTTATCAACGCCAATAAGCGTATTGCGTTCTTTGTAGAATTCCTTTGCGACAAGAGCAACATTTAGTTCATTTAAAAGATCGTTTGTTTCAGATAAATAGTCGCCGTGACTCTCCTGCAGAATCATTCCGATTTTCGGAAATGGTTGGAATTTAGTTGTGGATGTTAGAACGACCTTAACTTTTTCTGCAGTTAGTTCCTTTGCAAGACGTTTTAGAAGAGTTGATTTACCACCTCCACCGATAATCGCTACTGTTTGATTTTTAACTTTATCTATATCGTAATTAATTAGTGAATAAAATTTCATATACCCGGTAGTTTATAAAACTCTTAGTCTGGATTTAAATGTCATAAAATTAATTATTTAGTAAAGCTATATCTCGGCAGTTTTAAGGGCCTTCTTGCAGAATTTTTTCTTGCTTGTATAAACCGAATTACCATATTTAATTGTTAATATATACAAGCTATCAAAATAGCGGAATACTTTGTTTTATTCAAGTTTTAAGTTTTAATAATATCATATTCAATTTTTAAGGAGAAAGAAGACATCTTATGGATTCACAGCAGTCTCAAAAA